>DQVB01000407.1 GCA_015661985.1 Planctomycetota bacterium
GCCCCAGGTTTTTCGGGCTGCGATTCGGCGCAACCAGTCACTATCAGGCCTGCCAGCAGGCAGCCGGTCAAAGCGACCGGGAGCCAAGAGGCCTTCCGAGCACAAGCTTCTCGCATGGAACCAACGAACCCCCGCATCAAGACCGTGGGGCTGCTCTTTGCGCCTCGGGCATGCCGGCTGAGATACCGCCCGAGTCCATCGCCTGGCCAGCCCTGCGGCGAAGCCCACTGCCGGCAGACCGATGCGACGCCGCCCGAAACGCAAACGGCCCCAGCTGCATGCCGCGCCCGCTACTCCTCGATCACCCTCTTGACCAATTGGACGAAATGCGGCGCCTTCTTGGACTGGGTCAGGTGTTCGGCCTTCTTTTCAGCCTGTTCGCGTTGGCTGTATTCGAACAAGGCGACAGCGGTGAGCGATTGGCTGAAGACCCCCCAAAAAGCCTTCAGCCTCACATTCTTCGGCGCCTTGCTCCGCGTCTTCTTCGCCGTACTCTTGGCCGGCGCCGGTGTGTTGGTTCCTCCCAAACCCGCATCGCGTTGCTGGGCGGCCTCGGCCTCTTCACGCAACTGCTTGCGATTGACGACTTTGCTGCGAGCCATTGTATCACCTCGGGTCATGAGCCATGGGGATGTTCTCCGAGAGGCCGAGCCTCGGCGGCGGAAGGATGCACCCGGCGTGGACAAACCGCCGCTTCTTAGAATAACGGAAAACCTTGCCCCCGGCCAGCCCCGTCCGGAAGCCAAAACCCAGACTCGTACCATCGCTATGGGGCATCAAGAGGCCTCTGGATGGTCCGCCCTCCGTGTGGGGTGAGGGAAAAGTCGCAGGGTAAGCGTCCTCGTTTGCCGGGAACATAGCCGGGAACATAGAAGACATACGTCTGTTGGGGCAGTCTGGGTGGTTGAATTCGGGCAAACGAGACAAGCGGGGACGCTGGTCCTACGACACCCGCTCACCTTGTTCATCGGCCTGCCCTACGCCGCGGCTGCCGGACCCGCTTGAGGGCCACATCCCGTTTCGAGTGGTGCGGCGACCTGTCCGCGCCTTTTTCCAGACAAGGGCAATCAGAAGCTTCGAAGGCGCCTGCGCCGGTCCACGAAAAGTCAGCTGTGGATCACCGCGCGATTCCAGAGGCAAGAACGGGCAGCCGTCATCCCTGCAGATTCGCGGCTTTTGCCTGCCAGTGAGGCGAAGGTGTCGCTCAATTCCACTCAGGGAGCGACTCGAGTTCGACAAAGGCCTTTTTCACTGTCCCTGGGACGGCCGGCGGAGCCGCCGTGCCGGGTTGGCCATTGCCCTCCGGCCCCGGGGCCATTGTGGCCGGCTTCGCATAGGGATGCCTCAAAAAGACGAGCCCGAACCCACTGATCAATCCCCCGGTCACGCCGACCAGAAGGATGGCCAATCGGCTCGGCCCGACCGGGTTGGCTCCGGTCTCGGGGTCATCGAGGCGGCCGATCAAGCTGGCGGCCTTGGCCGTGGCCTGGCTCATGCGGGCCTCGGCCAGTTTCTGTTCGGCCTGTTCGAGCAGCTGGGTGCGGTTACGGGTTTCGGCCAACTGGTTGGCGTATGCGGCCCGCAACCGAGCCAAACGACGCAGCTTTGCCTCCAATTCGGCCCTGCGCTGGTCGAGCATCGCCAGCCGCTCGGCGTCGAGTTGAAGGTCGATTTCGACCCCTTCAACCGCGTGATCAAGCTCCCTGTGGAGGTTGGCTTTGATCTGTCTCTCCCCTTCGCGGGCGGCTTGCACTAGCGGGTGCTCTTCCGTGTATCTCCCCAGCAGTTCGGACGTACTCAGCTGGGCCGCAACCAGCCCTTCTTTCAGCTGGCGGAGAGCTGGCTGGGAGCCCAGCAGTCGATTGGGGGTGGCCACCAGCCGGTCCGGGGCACTGCGGCATTGGCGCAGCAGATCCAGTAGCTGGCGGTTGGTCTTTTGGCTGAGCCGGAGCTGGCGGGCTTGGTTCTCAACTTCCACGACCATTCGCCGCAGCGCGCTTTCCCCGCTCATCGATTCGTTCAGCATCCGGAGCTCCGCCAAGTCACTACCGACTTGGTTTTCGATCTCCGCCAGCCGTGCCGTCGACCGGGCCAGGTCTTGGCGAGCCAGCTGGACGGCGTTGGTCAGTTCGTCGATCATGCTACGCGCCTTGGCGTTGCGGAGCTCTTGGAAGCGGGCTTGCAGTTGATCGGCGATGGCCGTGGCCAGGGCCATGGCGCGATGACGGTCAGGCTGTCGCACGGTTACGTAGAACACTTCGGTGGTGCCGAATTCGGTGCCAGCCGGGGGCTTGATCTTGACGGCTCGCCGGAAGGCTTCCACATCGCGGAGCGTGGGCCAGTTTGTTTTGTTCCGCTGGTCCGGCGGGGGCCCGACCTCATTCAGGGCGGCGGCCAGCACCCGGCGGCTGGTGGCCAGCTGGAGGATCGTCTCCTGGATGGTCTTCATCTCCTCGGGCCCGGCGAATTTGCCGGGCTCGCCTTGGCCGGTGGCGGCTTCGTTTCGCACGATCAATCCCTGAACGGCCTGCCAGCTGGGCGTGCGGAAGGTGGCGTAGAGGCCCGCCACCAGGCCGAGGGCGATCGTCGGGGCCAGCCACAGGCGATAGTGTGTTCGGCAGCTGGCCAGGAATTGGGCTGGCGTAACGGGCATTTGGGCGGGATTGGTCATTCGCTCGCACCTCGATGTGGAATGCCGGGGACAGGGATGCTCGGGGCTCCCGGACCGTTCACGGGTCCGAAGCTGTCCGGCCCATTTTGGCCGGGGCCATGGGGTGAGGGGCCGGTTGGCGTAGAAAGGGGTTGCAAGGGCGGTGCCGCCGGCCTCCTGCCGGCGTGGGTCGTTGCAGGCCTCTTCGTCACAAGTGACGCGTTGGCCAGGAGTTGCGCAAATCGTCCCGGACCCGGTGGTGGCGGGGGAGCGGATGGCGGGCCAGCGGGACTGTTTCCAAAAGGCCACAGGCCCGTTGCCTTGGGGCAACGGCGGCTGGGGCCTCCTGGAGCTGGTCATCCGGCGGGGTGGAGTTCAAGGCGACTGGGCAGGAAGCCGGAATTGGTGGCAAACTGTAGGCGCCGGGCAGCGTCTACTGCACAATGCATGGTTGACGGCCGCGGCCTTTCTCCGCTGCGGGTTTGTGGGACAACCGTGCTGGGGTTTGCCATGTCCGAAGAAGTCCTGCCACGATCGCCCTGGGTACGCCTGTGGTTGCTGTCAGCCATCGCGTTGACCGGCGTGGTCTTGTCAGTGGTTACCTATCTGGCCCTGCTGGCTCAGGAAGACCGTTGGGTACGCGACCGCTTCATGGCCGACGCCTCCTCCTGTGCGCGCACCGTCGAGCGCAGCTTTCGGGACGCGGTCGTGCCGATCTATCGCATGTCCAATTTCGTGGTCGGTTCCCAGGTGGGCAGCCGCCAGCAGTTCCGGTCGTTGGCCGAGTCGGTGTTGGAGGAGAATCCGGACACGCGAGCCCTGGCCTGGGTGCCGCGTGTGCCCGGGGCCGATCGGGCCGCCCACGAACAGGCCGCTCAGGAGGCGGGCCTGGCCGCGGAGTACCGCATCCGCGTGCGTGACAAGGAAGGGAACTTGGTCCTGGCGGCCACGAGGGAACAGGGCGACCATTTCCCTTTGCATTTCGTCGAGCCCCGGGACAAGTTCGAGGATCTGGTGGGCTTGGATTTGGCGTCTTTTTCCAGTTGCCGTGATGTGTTGGAGGCGGCTGCCGGTTCGGGCCAGGTGGCCACCACGGGCAGCATCGTCCAGTTCGGCGGCCGGGCGAAGCTGGAGGGTATCGTCATCACCCGCCCCGTGTACCGCGAGGTGCGTCCGGAGAGTCCGGATGCGGAGCGTCGGTCCAAGCTGTTGGGGTTTGTCATCGCCGTGGCGGACCCGGGGGTGATGCTCGAACGTGCGTTGAGTTATTACTCGCAGGGGGTCAACGTGGAGCTCTTCGACGATACCCAATCGTTGGGTAGAGGGTTCCTTTGCGCCTACGATTCGGAGACCGGGTCGGTCCAGTACGCCCCTTTGGGTCGGCCGACCGTGGATTGGGAGTTGCCCAGCACACGTTTGGAGGTTCCCGGCCGGCCGTGGCGGGTCCGATGCACACCGGCCAGCAGCTATTTGGCTCGCAACCGGACATCCCTGCCCATGGTCAGCCTGGTGTTCGGCCTGGTCATTACGGCCCTGGTGACGATCTATGCCAGCAGCCTGATCGGACGCACGGCGAAGGTCGAGCAGCTGGTGGTCCAGCGCACCCGGGAGTTGCGCCAGGCGAACGAGAGCCTGGAGCAAGAGGTAGCCGTGCGCAAGCGGGCCGAGGAGGCGTTGCGCGAAAGCGAGAAGCGGTTCCGTTCGCTGGTGGAGACCACCAGCGAATTCATTTGGGAGATCGACGCCCAGAGCGTGTACACCTACGCCAGCCCACGGATTAAAGATCTCTTGGGGTACGAACCGGAAGAGGTATTGGGGAAGACGCCTTTCCAGTTGATGCCCGAAGACGAAGCTCGGCGGGTAGCCGACTCGTTCCGGGAGATTGTCGAGTCGCATCGGCCGTTCCGGCTGTTCGAAAGGAAAACGCTGCACAAGGACGGGCGTGTGAGGGTGATCGAGACCAGCGGCACGCCCATCCTGGACAAAGAGGGCCGGCTTTTGGGCTACCGTGGCATTGATCGCGACATTACGGACCGCAAGGAGGCGGAAGAGGCGTTGGCCTTTGAGCGTTTCCTGTTGACTACGCTCATGGAGAATTCCCCGGACCATATTTATTTCAAGGACAAGCAGAGCCGTTTTTTGCGCATCAGCAGTGCCCTGGCCCGCGTGTTCAAGCTTCAGGAGCCATCCGAAGCGATAGGCAAGACGGACTATGACTTCTTCTCCCCAGAGCATGCGGACCAGGCGTTCGCCGACGAACAGGAAGTGATGCGCACCGCCCGGCCCATCGTGGGCAAGGAGGAGAAGGAGACGTGGCTAGATGGCCGTGTGACGTGGGTTTCCACATCGAAGCTGCCCCTGCGCAACCCGGACGGGGAAATCATCGGGACCTTCGGCATCTCCCGGGACATCACCGAACGGAAGCAGTTCGAGCAGCGCCTGCAGGCGGCCAAGGAGGAGGCCGAGGCGGCCAGCCGGGCCAAGAGCGCTTTTTTGGCCAACATGAGTCACGAAATCCGTACCCCCATGAACGCCATCCTGGGGATGACCGACCTGGTCCTGGACACCGAACTGACGCCCGAACAGCGCGAATTCCTCAACGTGGTCCGCCAGTCGGGCGAGGCGTTGCTGTCGATCATCAACGACGTGCTCGATTTCTCGAAGATCGAAGCCGGCAAGGTAACACTGGAGCAGAACGTATTCGATCTGCGCGAAACGCTGGGCGACACCGTCAAGTCGCTTTCCTTGCGGGCTGATCGCAAAGGATTGGAATTGGCCTGCCAGGTGGAGCCGGACGTGCCTCCCATCGTCGTGGGCGACCGCAACCGGCTCCGCCAGGTACTGGTCAACCTGGTGGGCAACGCCATCAAGTTCACCGAACAGGGGGAGGTGCTGGTGCGCGCGGAGGTGGAATCCCGCCACGACGATCACGTCGTGCTCCATTTCTCGGTCAAAGACACCGGTGTGGGCATCCCCCCCGAGAAGTTGGATGTGATTTTCGAGGCCTTCGAGCAGGCGGACACGACGACCACGCGAAAGTTCGGCGGCACGGGACTGGGCTTGCCCATCTCCTCGCGGCTAACCGAACTGATGGGCGGCCGGATTTGGGTGGAAAGCCAGGAGGGGCGGGGCAGCACGTTCCATTTCACGGCCCGCTTCGGGTTGGCCCGTGAAGGCCTACCGTACCACCAGCGCCGCCAGTGGCCCCAGTTGGCCAACCTCCGGGTGCTGGTGGTCGACGACAACCAGACCAGCCGTGGCATCGTGGAAACGATGCTCCGCAATTGGCACATGCGGCCCACTGCGGCGTCGGGGGCTGCCGAGGCCATGGAGCAGTTCCGCTTGGCCCGCCAACAGGGCGACCCGTTCCGGCTGCTCCTGGCCGATGCCCGCATGCCCGAGACCGACGGCTTCCAGCTGGTCCGCCAGCTGTCCCGGGAGCCCGATTGGGATTGCGCCGTGGTGATGATGCTCGGCGCCGGCGAGTTGGCTCGGCAAGTGGCCCAGTGCGAGGAGTTGGACATCTGGGCCTATCTGCGAAAACCCGTGAAACAGTCGGACTTGTTTGACGCCATCATGGTGGCCCTGGGTGCCCAACCGCAGCCGGAACCGAGGGCCACGGAGACCAGCGAACCGGCCGCCCGGGAACCAAGCGAACCGGCCCGGGCGCTGCGGGTGCTGTTGGCTGAGGACAGCCTGATGAACCAGAAACTGGCCGTCGCCCTCCTGGGCCGGCACGGCCATGCGGTGACCGTGACGGTAAACGGCCGGCAGGCGGTGGCTGCGGCCCAGGCGATCGAGTTCGACGTGGTGCTGATGGACGTCCAAATGCCCGAGATGGACGGCTACGAAGCGACCGCTGCGATCCGCCGGGCCGAGCGGCGTTCAGGCAAACATCTGCCCATTATCGCCATGACTGCCCATGCCATGCGCGGCGACCGGGAGCGCTGTCTGGCCGCCGGTATGGACGCTTACGTGGCCAAGCCGATCCGCGCCGATGAACTGTTTGCTACCATCGACCGCGTGCTGGCCCGTGGCGACCGTCCCAAGGCCGCGGCAGGGCCGACGCCGAAGGCGGAGCCAGCCGACCAGC
>DQVB01000173.1 GCA_015661985.1 Planctomycetota bacterium
CCCAACAGCCGCCGCAGCCGCTCTCGCTCGGCCGGCCCCAGCCGCCTCAGGGCCTCGGCCAGGTCGGCCACCGGGTCGGGTTCGCAGCCGTTTTCGCCCGCAAGTGTGCCGGATTCTGTGCCAAGAGAATTTCGGATTTGACATAACCCGTTATCCCCCCAGAGGCTTACCAAAAGAAATTCGGGTCCAGTGCCTCCGTCTGGGGGGCTGATCTCGGCCGATGAACAAGGTCAGCGCGTCTCGTAGGACAAGCGCCATCGCTTGTCCCGTTTGCCCAGATTCAACCACCCAGACTGCGCCGACGGACGTATCCTCATGTTCCGGGCATGTTCCGGGCAAGCGAGGACGCTTGCCCTCCGACGCTGTCCTCACCCCAGCGGTGCCCCTCGCACGAGTTCGCAACCCTGAGAAAAGCGGGCGTCTTCTTGTCGGGGCTTCCGTGCGGCGCGGCCCGCTTCCTGTGGGTCCGGGCCCCTTCAATGAGCCGTTGGGGTTCCTCTTCGCTCACGCACCGCTGCGGTACGCTCGGGTCTGGCCACTTGTGTTTCACCCGTTCAACGGGGTTTGCAGGTTTCGCAGGCATGGTTGCCGGTCGGCGTGGACAACCCGTCGACGCCAAGGACGCGCACGCTGACGCCCGCGGAATCTGCAGCACGGCTTCGTCAGGACTGGCTGTTCCAGGCCATGGGCGAGTCCCTGCGGAAGCGTACGCGCCAGGAGATCGGCTGGGCCCGCGAGCTGGCCGATCGGCTTTCATCTTTGCCGCAGCCGCCGGACCTGTCGAGGGAGCGAGCCCAATTGGAGGGGCTGGAACACCGCCTGTCTGCCTTAGGACCGGACTCCGCTGGAGCCAAACCGAGCAAGAACAACGAAGCCGTCCCCGACTGGATTTGGTATCCCGAAGGGCAGCCGGCCAAGGACGCGCCGGCGGAGGTTCGGTTTTTTCGCTGCACCTTCGAAGCGGAAGACGTAACTCGCGTCCGGGTGGCAGAGCTGCGAATCGCCGCGGACGACGCTTGCGAAATCTCCCTTAACGGCATCCAAGTGGGCGTTCACGGCACTTGGCAAACGGCCGCTGTGTTCCAAGTGGGTCGATTGCTGAAAAGCGGCAAGAACGTATTGGTAGTACGCGCGGAGAATCGGCCTGCACCTGCAAAAAACCCCGCCGGGCTGATCGTGCAATTGACCTTCGTGCTGGCGGACGGAACGCGTAATGTGATCGTTTCGGACGGCTCGTGGCGTGCGCACAAGGCGGAGCAGACGGGGTGGAGGAGGCCGGAGTTCGACGACGGCGGCTGGCCTGCCGCCAAAGTTGCAGCCCCTTTCGGCGGCGGACCGTGGCGGCGGATTCGCGGCTTGGCCGGGTGAGATCAAGACGGAAGGGTTGCGAACGTCAGGCAGCGGAGCTGGATTCCAGGTTGGCGACGCCCGCGGCTGGCCCGCCACCCGCTCGGCAGCGCTCGGCGGCGACGTGCGCGGCGACAGCGATTGGCCCCGCGTCGTGATCGACTATATCACGCTGCCGGACACCAAAGAGATTCAAATCATGGCCCGGCGTCAGGCACCGGACGATGAGGGCGACGAGCCGGTCAGCGGCCGGGCTCACTATCGGCTGCTCAAAGTGCAGGAGTTCCAGCCGGACAACGGCGGTGCCGTACCGGACCTGTCCGTCAACGCCGCCAAACGGCCCGACGGCACGGCGACGCTGATGATCGTCAACACCAACCTGGACCGCCACGTGCCGGCCAGAATTCTGATTCGTGGCCAGACTGCGGCCGGCAACTCACGAGCCGACGCCTGGAGCCTGGTCGGCCCAACCCCCTGGGCCACCAACGCTGGGGAAAAAACAAGAAGTGCACCTGGTACAAACCCCGGTCCGTCGCACCGCCACCGGCTGGCACCTTACCCTGCAAAAGCACTCCCTGACCGCAGTCGAGCTTCGACCGTGACGAGGGCCTTTCGAGCGTTTGCGCGTGCGGGAAACCGTGCGTCCATGGGGAATTGCCGCTACCCAGAACAGCATCGCTCTTGTCGTTCAACCGCACGGTCCGGTCGCAGCGCGTTCTGCTATCGACTCTGGCGAGCGTCCCGGCTGCGACGTTGAAGCCGAGCGCGGGTCATGCGTTCGCGGATGCCGCCCTGGGCGAGGAAGTCACGCTCTAACCGCCGAATTTGGCGGTCGAGCAAGTAGCAGGTCACTTTGATCAAACCGAGGATCGCGTTGGCGACGATCGCCGGGTCAGGATGTTCCACAGCCTTTTGGATGGTCGCGTAGGTCGCGCCGGGTGTCGAAAGCAATTCCGAAAGCCGCCGCGCGTAAGGATGGTCCCGATGCCACTCCGCCACGCCGCGCAGTCGAAGAAAGTCCCGGTAGTCCTCGGCCAGTTCTTCCAGGCTCGCCCGCGCCACGTTCGTCAGCTTGATTTCGCTCTCCTTCGACGTCGCCGACGCCAGGCTAGCTTCTACAATATTTTGCTTTCCCGACCGTGCCGCCTGGACCATCTGATCGATCGTCCGATCACCCCGGCGAAACCAGCGCTGACAGAAACGCACGGTCGCGTCATAGCCCCATTCTGCCCGCTGGTACGACAGCAGTTTCCGGTACCCGCCGTGAGTAGGGATAAAGCCTTCGCTCATGGCCGGGGCCCCTTAGCTTAGGGGGACAAGAGGGGCAGCAACGACGCAAGTGACCTTGGCAGCGGTTAGTGTTAGCTGCCAAATGGTTTTTGGCATTATAGTCTTTTGGGGCTCTTTTGTCTTTTCGGTCTTTTCCACTGTGCTTGCCTCGCAACAGCAGCCAAGCCGGCCAGGGCCGTTCGCTCTCGGGCCCGGCGGAAAAACGTCACGGTTTCTTTTTCATCGGGTTCTTGCCCGTCGCGCGATTGACGAGCTGACGGAGCCGGACCTGGCCGGAGACGTTTCGGCCGGCCCGCACGTCCGCCTCGGTGAAGACGGACAGCAGGATCTCCTTCGCTCCTTGCCGATCGTAATCATGGATGATGAAGATGCGGCCGTCTTTTTTCTGGAAACCGTCCGGATAGGACACCCCTGGGCGTTCGTCCAGAAGCAGTCCGCCTCGCCACGTGCGGCCGTCGTCTTCGGACACGAACGCCGTCAGATGAGACCGCCCCGTCCGTCGCTGGATCGGCCCGTGCTTGACGAGCAACAAATGATCGGATGTCAGTCGCCGGACGAAAAAGCGAGCTGGCGGATGCGCGATCTTCGACGGCGCGACCGGGCTCCACGTGCGGCCGCCGTCACGCGAGATGCTTTGGCCGATCCCGTACCGCGTCCGCACCCACATGGACAGGCGCCCGTCTCGATGTTCGACGATCATCGGCTCATCGCAGTTCCGATCCTTGGGGTTGGGAACGGAAGCGGTGCCCAGCAGCGACCAGGTTCGCCCGTGGTCGGTAGACGCCAGCACTCGACAACTCTGCTCGGTGAACCAGATGGCCGTCGGCAACAGCCACGTGCCGTTTCGCAGGACCGTGGGTTTACACATCATGATGCCCGGCCCGATCCGCCGCGGCCTGGTCCAGAGAGGCCTTTCCTCGTCGGGATTTTCGGTGACAGTCGCGAACAGATGGGCTTGGCCTTTGTTTGCCCGTTGCGCCCAGAAGAGCCAGAGCCGGCCGAGCGGATCGCACCACAGGCAGGGATCGAAGGCGCGCACTGGTCCGTCCCGATCGGGATCGATGACCAGCTTCAGCCCGGACCAAGTCCGTCCGTCGTCTCCGCTCGTGACCAGCATGACGTAGTTGTGCCGGTCCTCGGTGACCCCGCCCCCGTACCAAGCCGCCCACAGACGTCCGCCGGGAGATCCCTCCAAGGTGGGAATCCCCTGAAACCGGCGTTTCGCGTCTGCGTACTCCGGCCCCGGGTCGAAGTTCATCACTGGTGTCACCGCCGCTGGGTCTTGATCCGCCCATCCCGCCGAATGCAAAACGTCCTGACGGATTTGAGAGGGGGAGTTCGTGCCACCGTACGGGGCGGCTTGGGAGATCACCGTTACGGAGGCTCGCGGGCGGACATCGCCCGCCGGTTCGCAGTGGAACGGGACCGCGTTGGGGCCTGAGCGGAGTGCGGGCACGTCGCCGGTCGGGGGGACTTCTCGCAGCAGCTCGCCGCGCGATCCGTACAACTTGCAGTCGTCGGGCCCGAAGAATTCCAGGTACTGGCCGGTCACGATCGTAATCGGGAAGGTGATCGTCTGGACGCCGCCGGGCGAATGGGGCAGCTCGTTGGCGGCCAGCAAGAAGAACGCAACTAAGATCCTGATGTAGGGGGCCATCGTCCGAGTCCTGAAAAAACGGTTGACATTCTGGAG
>DQVB01000516.1 GCA_015661985.1 Planctomycetota bacterium
TAGGAAGAACAAGGGGCCATTCACCGCTCTGAGCGCCCATGTCACTTTCGGTGGTCAGGAAACGCTGGTAGTCAAAACCGTCCCGTGCTTCATCATCACTAATCACTCGCCTGCCGCCGCCCATGCGCACGATGTACTGTTCGTGGTTTCGCAAGTCGTGAACGAGCGTCCCCGGCGACAGCTGGTCTAAGTCCACCCGAAAGGTCTCCACGGGGAGCTTCACATTGAGCTCGTAGCTCTTCAAATTGGCTACAGTCTGGTCAGTGACCCTGCCAGGACCGGAGTCGCCCCTGGGCCGCTCGTATACGGTATACTTCCACCACGACGGAACCGGGCCGTACGTCACATCCTGCGTATAGTCCACATCCAGTTGTACACGGAGACCGCCCTCAACCGAGCTTTGCCAGCGCAGAGGAACAAACCCCCGTTCAGAGTCCACCCACAGTACGTTTTCCATCCGCCCACCAACAACCACATTGCGCAGGACGATGCAGACCCGGCCACGCAAAGAAGGGCGAAATGGCGCCACGTCGTATTGGGCGACGTCGTAGTCCTCGCCCTGACGGATTGTAAAGGGGCGACACCAAAGCAGAAACGGCCTCAGTTCAATCGACCTGCTATTGGGGGCCACACTTTCTGCAGATACTACGCATGTCGGGTAGAATTGCCCACTGCCCGGGCAGTCGTTGTCGAAAAGGCTGACCGTTACTTCGCCGTCATTGGTCGAAATATGCCTACGCGGGGCGTACCCCCCCAACTCGAAAACAAAGGCGGGTCCCCAATATTCGTATCGCATCTTCCGGCCGGCCAGCTTAAACACGCACCGGCGTCGGTGCCTGACGTCACCTGGAGGATAAAGAACCACTTCACCGTCGAGGCGACGGAACGAGCCGCTGTGCTTAGTTCTGAGAACGGATTCCTCCCACTCGAATACCGCAGACCTTATGCGCTGTTCCCGGCTACTCCATGACTGAACAATCGTCTCCAGCACACCACGCGCCGTCTCACCCGCGTCGTCCGACGCCCCCGTACATTGCCATAACAGTAGTAATGCTATACCCTCCACACTCATCGCAGCCCACCTGTTGATCTACCTGGGAACGCTTTGCAGCGTATAACACCCAGACCCGCCGCCCGCGTGCTGCAGCGAGTCCCAGACTTTCCGGTCAATTCGTCATGCACCGTCCGCTGTCTACTGCACATTGACACCCTCATAACTAACCTGCACAGGAATGACGAAGCTTTGCCCCGCACCAGCCATCTGCACCGCAAAAAGCACTCGCCCGTGCCCGCGCCCACCCTCAGAGATCTCCTTGCCGATGCGGTACACAAATCGCTGAGCAAACTCGGACGTCGGAATCCCACATGGGGCCACCACGACCGACCGGGGCGGAAAGCACTGTACGCTGGACACAGTGAAGGGCGCAACAGGCGAGCTAAGTGTAACCCATTCCTCGAGGTACTCCCCAAGGACGCCGGCCCCAAGGAAGAGGTTCCCGGGCACGGCTACCACCGGAGGATGGACAGTTGCTACGACCTCAACAGGAAACACCAGGCTCCTGGCTGCGTCGGCCGAGCCAAGATCGCCGTCGCCGCACCGGACGCTTAGATCAACGGTAAACACGTGCTTCCCAATGGATAGATTCGACATCGGTGTTACCTCGACCTCGTAATCCCAGAGTGGGCTGTTTAACGGACGAACACGAACCGATGCCACCTCACGTGGTGCCCGCGCGGACAGCGCCACGTTCGGCACGAATATTTTCACCTTGAATGCCCTGGCGCCGAATCGGCCCCCTTCGACAAGGGAGTCCCCGAAATCAACACGGCGGGTGGAGACCCTCAATGCTCTACGTACAACTCCGTGCAGCGTCCAGGCTGCCAAGGGACAGGCGCAGCCTTCTACTATGGGAACTATCGAGGTGCGAAAGCGGGCGACATTTCGGTCGCCGAAAGCGAACTCGTCGCTGGTCAAGTCTAGCCGAACCCGAAACTCGCATACATCTCCCGGCCCTATGGTCACCGGCAATGGTTCTATCGACACACAACCGCACTGTACGCGCATGCCGCGTACCAGAACCGGTCTTGGAGATGTGTTTTGAACCGGCAGTTTCCACACGAAATCACGACCCGCCCAAACCTCCCCAAAGTCCAAAGCATCCCACGGCACGGTAAGGTTCGGCCGTTCATTGCGTTTATGCTCGGTATACCACCACCAGAACAGCAGGGCGCAAACTAGCAGCGCGACAACCGAAGCCGCCAGCGGCATCGCTCTGGGGCCCATTGCTTTACCCTCCATCAGCCCGAATCCCCTCGCAACAAAGGGAGTTGCACCCGCACCCACCCGCGCAACCACAAACCGGCGGGAACGGAGACGCGATGGGCGGCTAGAAGCGGCTCGGTGGCCAGTTGATAGGCTTTCAGCCCCGCGGCGGTCAAAAGAACAAGGCCCAGGAAGATCCGAACGGCCGGCCACACCGCATGGCGAAAAGACGCCAGCCCTCCTGCCGCGCGGCACCCGGCGCGGCGGACGCCCGAAATCGCTCCTCCCAAACCCATCTGCACACTCCTA
>DQVB01000055.1 GCA_015661985.1 Planctomycetota bacterium
ATAGTTCCAGGGGCAAAGTTGTTGCATTTGAGTCGAGTTTTGTACAGGCTGTTGTACACTGCCTCACATGCGGCAATTGGTCTGAGGCGCAGCCTCGCTGGAGTTCAAGTGTGCCTTCAGGCGTGCCCTTCGGTGGGGCGCGCCCGCCAGCTGCGAGTGGCGCGGTGAGGCCCGGCGGGTGTAACGCCAGAAATGACACCCGGCAGGTGTCACGTGGTTTGCGGGGGAAACGACGTTCGGGTTCGTCTAAGGCTGTGTTTTCGTTGGACACGTTACGTTGGTGTTTGGCTTTCGGCCCTGTGGCCATCTATTTGATGTCGCTGGGTGCGGTGAACCTTTTGCGACGGCCCGTGGTGGTCTCCGGCACGCGAGAGGCGGCGGCCATGGGGTTGGCTCTGTCGGGCCTGTTCATCGTCGGTCCCCTCTCGCTCTTTTTCCCCGTACCCGCATCCATCCGGTTCGGGCCGGCCGTGTGGGCTTTCCTGATAACGCTCTACGCGTTGAGCGTAATCCTGGTCGTGTTGCTGATGCGGCCGCGGGTGGTGATCTACAACATTTCGGCCAACCAGTTGCGGCCCGTGTTGACCGACGTGGCCATGCGGTTGGACCGCGATGCCCGTTGGGCCGGCGAGAGCCTGGCCCTCCCCAGCCTGGGGGTCCAGCTCTACGTGGAAAGCTCCCCGCTGATGCGGAACGTGGTGCTGGGGTCAGTGGGGAGGAACCAGAACCACGAAGGCTGGCAGCGGCTCGAGGCCGCGTTGCGGGCGGGGCTGGCGTCGCTGGAGGTGCCGCGGAACCGCTCCGGCCTGGTGTTGCTGGCCGCCGGGGCGCTGATGGCCGTACTGCTCGCGTCGGCCGTGGCCCACGATCCGGCGGCGGTGGCCCAGTCTTTGTCGGAGATGCTGAGGCTCCAGTGATCCGCCGCTAATGGCGTTCCGCCATGGGGCCGTCGCCCGTCCGCTGGCCCACCAGGCGGCCATCGTGGATACGCAGGATACGCTGGGCGCGGCTGGCCACCTCGTCGCTATGTGTGATCATCACAATGCTCATGCCCCGTTCGTTGTGCAGGCGGTCGAACAGATCCAGCACCTCCTGGCCGGATCGCGAATCGAGGTTGCCCGTCGGCTCATCGGCCAGCAGCACGACTGGGTCGTTGGCCAGTGCCCGGGCGATGGCCACCCGCTGACGTTCCCCCACCGAAAGCCGACTGGGTAGGTGACCGGCCCGATGGGCAAGCCCCACGGCCGCCAACAACTCGTCCGCCTTCTTGGCCCGCGCCGGCGCGCTCAACGGCCCTTCGAACATCGGGATCTGCACGTTCTCCCGCGCTGTTAACGTGGGCAAAAGGTAAAAAGACTGGAAGACGAATCCGACCTTTTCCGAGCGGAAGCGATCCAGCGAGGGTAGCTGCGAAAGGGGCTGACCGTCGAAATAGACGGTCCCCGAGGTTGGTACGTCCAGCCCGCCGAGCAGATTCAGCAGCGTCGACTTGCCGCTGCCGCTCGGCCCCATGATGGCTATATACTCGCCCCACTGGATAGCCAAACTGACGTCCACCACCGCATAGACGTTCCCATCCGGATAGAACTTTTCCACATGCTCAGTGCGAAGGACGTACCCGTTGGCGGACGACATGGGCTACCCACTTGCATCCAAAGAGAACGCGTCCCGGAACGGCCCCCCAAGCCTCGCCGCGTGCATCGCGCTCGGCCAAGCCGCATGATCAGAGTCGCACGATCCGATGTGCTACCAGACCGTCACCCACGGTGTGACGACCACCGGACCATAATAGGGGCGCACGCGAACCGCCCGCGGCCCCACATAGACCCGCGGCCCCACATAGACCCGCGGCCCGACGTAAACCCGCGCCCGGCTCGCCGGGACCCGGACCCGTACGGTGGTCCCCCAATAGCCGTGCCGCACCCGCGCTCGATAGCGCCTCGCCTGCGCTTCCTCGGGGGCGAAAAACGATAGCCCGATCAGCACAACCGCCGGTAGCAGACACCACTTGATAAGCTTCTTCATCGCTCGGCTCCCAAACCAAAGGGCTGTCCATACCGCCCTGCATTCTACCGGCCACCTGCTCCGGCGTCCAATACCCCGGCGTGGCCGGGCGGCCCGTGGGCGGCCTCGGCCGAGCGACCGCAGGGGAGAGCAGTCCAAGGGCGCCTCTAGGCTAGCCACTCGATTGGCCATTGTTGACTCCACAGCTCTGGGGGGTAAAGGTGCCAGCCATAGACACCCGCGACCGAAGACGTAAAATCGTACCTACCTTGGCGCCTTTCGTGTTTGCAACCTGTTTTGTTGATAGCCTTCCCAAGGGACGCGTTGGCGAGTTTCGAGGACTTCGAGCCTACTGGCAGGAGAACTCATGAGCACTGGTGATGCGTTTCCGCAGCTGCAGGAAACCACGACTATGGTTATCTGGCCCACGGTGGGAGCGAACCGATTGGGGCGGTTCGTCGGCCGGATGTGTGCGGTAGGAGGGGGCTCCGGTCGCTTCCTGACTTGGGGCAAGTTGTTCGCCATCCTGGCCATCCCCCTGGCCTTGGCCGCCTTCGTCTGGAACCTGCTGCCCTATGTGGCTCGCCGCTACCGCCTCACCAATCGGCGGCTGGTCGTCCATCGAGCATATTCCGGCCAAGAGGAGCGGTCACTCGCGTTGGACGGGTTCGACGAAATCCACATCGAGAGGCTTCCCGGCCAGGCTTGGCTGCGCAGCGGCGATTTGGTGTTCCGGCACGAGGGACACGAGGTGTTCCGCCTGTCGGGTGTTTCGCGGCCCGAGGTATTCCAGCACATCGTTTTGGAAGTGCGCCAAGCCTATCTTTCCGTGCGCCAAGTACTGCGCCAGCAAGAGCCGGCTTCAGGGGCGGCGTAGGGCGCACCTCGGCGTCTCTTTCCTGTATCCTTGCCCCGCTCCACAGGCAAGATGCCTGCGCCACGTACGGTGGCCCCATCCGGCGGAGATGTTGCACCGCCAGGCCCTTGACACTAGAGTGTAAATGTGCCTCTCGGCCCGGGGGGAAAGTTGGCTTGGCGGGGGTTCTCGAACCATGCAGGACC
>DQVB01000279.1 GCA_015661985.1 Planctomycetota bacterium
CCCCTTCTCCCCCCATTGCCGAGGTCTCCTTGGCAGCGCACTCCCGCGCAGCTCTGCTTGGCATCAGCGGGTGGCCAGCAGGTCAGGCTGTGCGCAATGGCCTCAACGTGGGACAGGCTTCCAGCCTGGCACCCACGACCCAGAAGATGCGCGAACGGCGCGCATATCTTGCAAGCAGTAAGAGCCTGGCCAAGGGCTCCGCCCTTGAGATCCCTTTCCGCGGGGATTCCGTCGCGAACTCGTTTGGAGTGCGGTGCCCCTGCACCGCTTTCGATTCAAAGCGGCAGAGGACTGCCGCACTCGAAAAAAGCGCGAACAAAATTCGCGCTTTCGGCGCGATAAGGGTTCTAAATGCCCGGTTGGCCGCAGCGAGCGACACCGAGACTTCGGGGGTGGAAGCACGTCTTCGGTCAAAACGGCCGTTTACCGAGGGCACGACGAGCGCTCAGCCAGAGGGCAGCCGAGACCTCCTGACTGATCGCAACCTACTGCCAAATAACGCCTTAGGTTGCGCCAGGAACACCCCGCCCTCGGGCACGGCCGATTCCAACCGCCGGGTAGGGGGCGTTTGCGGGCTGTTTGGAAAGGTACCCCCGGCAGGATTCGAACCTGCGACATCCGGTTTAGGAAACCGGTGCTCTATCCCCTGAGCTACGAGGGCTAAGTTGTGTCTATACAAGGAGTTATGTCAATCTGAAATCGTGCTCGCCCGAGCGATTGACACCCGCGGTGACACCCGGTGGACGCAAGGGCCCCGCCGCGGCCCCGGCAGTGGGCCCCAACGGGGGTCGTCGTTTGCCCGTCGGCTCGGTCACCACGAGCCAATCTAGCACATCGCTCCCGGCCGGCAAATCCCCGACATGCAGGGGCTCTTTGTCGGCTTTCACACCGCGGCCGGGGCGAGTGCTTTGCCGTTGCCGCGACCGCCGGTCGGCCTGGCCCACCCACTGAACACCGGCCCGGCGCGCCTCGGTGTTGAAGCACGTGCGGCCGCTTGGGAGCCAGGCGACCGGCCGGCTGCCCTTTGTCGCCGGATGGGCGTGTGTGCCGTCCCGTCTTACCTTCCCCGCTTCGGCAAGGCAAGACGGCCATAAGTCGACGCCGCGCCGCTCCGCCTCGGAGAGGCGGGGCTACACTGCGCCGCCGCTTCGGGAAGGCAAGACGGCCACAAGTCGACGCCCTGGAGAGCCACCCCTGTCGGGATCAGCGGCCCCCGGCTCCTGTTTCGGTCATTGCCGCTTCGTAGAACTGGACCAGTCGGCCCAGGTTCACATGGGCATAGGGCTCGTCGCAGGCCGGCGTGTGGCGGCCTGCATCGGCGAACCACATGTCGAGCGTTTCGGGGGCGAAGATGGCGTTATGGAGGTTGGAGTCCATGGCTACGGGCCGTTTGATGATTTCGATCATCGCCGGCACATCGATCCGGCCGTAATGGCGTTGGAGTCGCCGGCTGAGTTCTTCGGCGCGGCCTGGGCCGGAGATGAGGACGGCATCTTCGGGAACGAAGGGCAGGTCAGGATGCTGTTGGCCTGGGCGGAGCACGGTCATGTGATGCGGCCGGGCGTGGACGGCGGCCATCTGCCCGGACCGGTCGCTCAGTACGTAGTAGTATTCGCACGTGCGTGCTGCCCGGCCAAGGATTTCCAGGGCCTCGCGGACCGTGGCGGCCCGTTCCATGACGTCCCGCAACAGGAGGCTCATGGGCATGCCATCCCATTGGCCTTCGCCCCGGCCTCCCATTTCGCCCACGGCCAGTCCTTTTTCGTTCATGGCGGTCACCGTGCCGATGAAGCCGGCGTAACCCAAGCTCATCCAGGTGTGATGGCCTTGGGGCATGAACACTTGAACCACGGCGTGTTTCTGGAGGTTGATATCGCGCATGTAGTCTAGCACGCGGGCGTGGAGGACTCGGCCCCGGCGCGTGGCTTTACCCCGCACGGCCACGCCGGAACAGTGAAAGCGTTCGGGGAGGAGGTTGGCGTATCGACCTTCGTGGCGGCTGACCCCCACGGCCTGGGAAAGGGCGTCGCATTCGACCCAGAATCGCTTGGGCACGTAGGGCTCGGTGCGGCGGTGGATTTCTTCCATCCGATCGAAGAACCAGGTGCCCGAATCAAGGCTATCGGCGCCGCCCACCAGATAGACCACACGCTCGACCAGCTTTTGGGCGTGGGCCTTGAGCAGCGTGCCATGGGCTGTGCCCATTTCGTGGGGCGTGCCGGCGACGATCAGCACCCGCTTCGAACCTATGCGGCACAGCAATCCATGGCCGCCCGGGTCGCGAGCGAGGATTTCCGGCTTTGGGGCTCCCCGAGCGGCCGAGCAGGCTATGGCGACCATCAGCATGACCGCCCCGAAGACTGGACGCGCCATGGGCCGCCCATGGGACGCTGGCCCCGGGCAACCGCCCCATCCCCAGCGGCAACGTGGTGGCAACCGACGGCTTGGCAAGCTCACAAGGCATTCTCCATGGCAAAGTTGAACATGGCGGAAAAGATCCGGTAGAGTTTTTCGGGATCCACTTCCCGAGTGGGGGCGTCTGGGGGCGGCTCGAACAGCGCCTCATGCGCCACGGTGTCGATTTGCCAGCCGCGGAAGGTGGCCGAGCCCTTGACGCCGCCGACGCGGAAGCGGACGCGGTGGGGTGTGGTGCGGTCATCGCGCAACGTCAGTTCCACGAAATCCTGGGGCCTTTCCTTCGACCGTAAGCGCAGCGTGCGCGGGCCGGCCTTTTCATCCCCTTCAGTCCGGCGCACGTCACTGATTTGCAGCCATTGTTCCAGCACACCAGGGGCCAAGGCCACGCCGGCCGCCGCACCGGCTGCCGCTCGCAGCTTGGTCAGAGAGTCCCGATCGGCGAACTGGAACGGGTCCGCCGTCCTGTTCGAGCTGCCCAAGGTGCCCAGGAAGATGGTCTTCCCGGGTGAGCCCATCCAGGGGTGTTGTCCCTGGCACAGGGTGGCCTCGACCAGGCCTTCGATCTGGCAGTCCAGCCGGAAACGGTATCCCGCTCCGCGGACGAATCGCACCCGGCCGGCCACCGGCTGGTCGTCGTCCAGCGTGGCCTGGAACTGGACGTCAACAAAATGGCAGTATCCTTCGGCCGGCTCGCGGGTGAGCATGGCGGCCAGTTGTCCCAGCAGCCGGCTGACAATCTCTTGCGGGCTTGTGCCTCGCGGTTCATAATCCGCCAGTTCCACGCCCGGCGGCAGGTCTTCAGCGAAAAAGGCGATCGTGGTGCGCATGATCCGCGGCAATTCGGCCATGGACGTATAGTGCCCCAAGCCTTCCAGCCACACGACCCGCTCGGCGATACCCAGGGCCCTGGCCAGTTGTTCGGTGCACGAGCGGGGGATCACTTCGTCCTCGGCGGCGTTGATCATCAGCACTCGTCCTTGTCGAGCCCGCTCGCGCAGACGCTCGGCGTGCCGCAACGGGTCCACCGCATCGATGGCGCGCAGCACGGCGGTCCGCTCTTTCGCCGGGAACCGGTCGATCTGCTCAGCCAATTGGCGCGCTTCTCGCGCATGACGGATGACGTGACGCAGGTTGCCGCCGCCCAGGATCAGGGCCACCCGGGCGATCCGCAAATCGGCGCCGGCCGAAGTGGCGGCCAGGATGGCCCCCAGGCTGATCCCCATCACGCCGATCCGTTCAGGATCCACTTCGGGTCACGACGCCAG
>DQVB01000216.1 GCA_015661985.1 Planctomycetota bacterium
ACGACGGCGCCATCGGTACCCGCTGATGCGTGGGGGACGAAAGAAATCGAAGAGGCGCCTCCAGCGCGCAACCCGAGTCGCGCAAACAACTCAACCCGGTCAACAGCGCCACTGGTGACTGTCCGGTTCGATTGAATGGGAATCGTCCGCTAGCGGCCGTCGGTCAGTTTGTGCCAGCGGTCCAAGTAATTGGGTGTTTTGGGCCGGTGGCAGGTGGCCGGTCGCGTGGGCTCGGCCACGTGGGGTGGGCTGGCCGCCGGATGGGGCCGGTCGACGATACCTCGCGTGAAGATGCGGAATCCCCCGTGGGCAACCAGCTGGGGTGTGCGGCCAACCGCCGCGGACGGTTCGTCGGGACAGGACGTGTGCTGGGCCGCGAGTACGGCCTGCCACAGTTTAGGGATTTCGTCCAGTGGGGATTGGCAGTCGGCCTCGCGCACCAACACGATTTGGCCGCTGCTGTGGGTCAAGCCCGTCCGGACCGCCGCGATCTGGCCTGCGGGTCGGGCATGGCGGATGGCCCTTACCTGGGGATAGTAGGCGGCGAACTCGTCGGCCACCTCGATGGTGGCGTCCACCGAACCGTCGTCGATGACGACCAGCTCGAAGCGGTCCGTCAGCTCGGGGACGAGCTCGAGCAACTGGCGGAGCAAATCGGCCAGGGTGGCTTGGCAGTTCCGAACTGGCAGCAATACGCTCAGTGAAGGTCTCAAGGGGACACCTTTCCGGGCGGGGATTCGGGGATGGAAGACTGTATGTTGTGTCGGACGGCCGCCCGGTGACTCTCAAGCTTACCCCGCTGGTGCAGTTTTGCGCCGTTCGTACGGGGCGGAGCGGTCGTTCCAGATGGGGCTGGCCGCCACGGCAGGACGGAGCCCCCTGCGTTGGACGCCCTCGCTCCTGCTGGGTCCAGCAGGAGCGGCCGGCAGCGGCCGTCCACGTCGGCCCTTCCCTTTTGGCCATACGATCGAGTATGGTAGAGTGTTCGGGTCGGAGGATTTGAACTGCTCTTTAGAGACTGTAGCCCATGACGCAACCACTCCAGCCTGGCCAGCCGGGACCGGATTTTTCCAAAGGGGGTGGCCTGTTGCCGGCCATCGCCCAAGACGCGGAAACCGGCGAAGTCCTGATGTTGGCTTACATGAACGCGGAGAGTTTCGCCGAGACGCTGGCCACTGGGCGGGCCGTCTATTTCAGCCGCAGCCGGAACCGCCTGTGGCGCAAGGGCGAACAGAGCGGGCACGTCCAACAGGTGGAAGCCGTCTATATCGATTGTGACGGCGACACGATCCTCCTGAAGGTCCGCCAGATCGGCGGGGCGGCGTGCCATACCGGCTACCGGAGCTGTTTCTACCGCCAATTGACCCCGGAAGGGGTGGCCGTCGTGGGCCAGCGGGTTTTCGAGCCGAAAGAGGTGTACTCGAAAGGGACGTGACCGACGGCCCAGCGCGGCAGGCGCATGCCGCCGGGTGGTATTGCCGCCCAGGGTGGCATGGCCGGGCTGAGGCCGGCGCCGGTGGATTGGATTCAGTTGTGTCAAGAGTGATGATCAGCGATGTGTCCTTTGCTCAAACTGGGGATCCCGGCCGGTAGCTTGCAGGAAGCGGCCGCGGAACTGTTTCGCCGTGCCGGATACAAACTCTCCTTCAGCTCCCGGAGCTACTATCCGACGATCGATGACGACCAGATCGAGTGCCTTTTGATCCGGGCCCAGGAGATGGCCCGGTATGTCGAGGATGGTGCGCTGGATGTGGGCCTGACGGGTTACGACTGGATCGTCGAGAGTGGGGCCGATGTGCAGGAAGTGGCGGAGTTGGTGTTTTCCAAAGTCACCCGGCGGCCGGTCCGATGGGTTTTGTGCGTGCCGGAGGATTCGCCGGTTCAGTCCGTCCACGACCTGGAGGGCAAGCGGATCGCCACCGAAGCGGTGGGCCTCACGACCCGCTACCTGGAAAGACATGGCGTCAAGGCCAAAGTGGAATTCAGCTGGGGGGCCACCGAAGTGAAACCCCCCAAGCTGGCTGACGCCATCGTGGAGGTGACCGAGACGGGCAGTTCGCTGCGGGCCAACAACCTGCGGATCGTCGGCGAGGTACTCAGTAGCACACCACGGCTGATCGCCAACCACCAAGCCTACGCTGATCCCTGGAAGAGGTCCAAGATCGACGACATCGCCCTGATGCTCCGAGGCGCCATGGCGGCCGAAGGGAAAGTGGGGCTCATGATGAACGTGCCGCGGCACGCGTTGCCGAAGGTCTTGGCCTTGTTGCCGGCCCTCCAGAGACCGACCGTGGCCGACCTGGCCGAAGAAGGTTGGGTCGCCGTCAACACCATCATCGACGAAACCGTCGTACGCCATATCATCCCCCGCCTCAAAGCGGCCGGCGGCCGCGGCATTGTGGAGTATCCGCTGAACAAGGTGATCGAATGACGGGCGGCGGGGGATGCGAACGCCCTTGTTTCCTGCCAGTTTGAGGAGAGAACGCATGATTGTTCATTCCTGGATGGTCGTTTGGGGCTGTGTCATGGCCGCAGCGGAGGCTCCGGCGCCGAGCGATCTGCCCCTGGTGTTGGCTGATGATTTCGAGCAGGGCGCCGGCAACTGGCAGCCCACCGACCCGTCCGCGTGGCGGATCGTCCAGACCGACCGCGGCAAGGTGTACAACCAGTTCAAGAACAGCAAGTACCGGCCTCCGTTCCGGAGTCCGTACAACATCGCCCTGCTCAAAGACGTGGTGGTCAGCGATCTGGTGCTGACCGTACGAGTCCAAAGCACGAACAAAGGTGCCGGGGCCCATCGAGACATGTGCCTGTTTTTCAACTACCAGGATCCCGCCCACTTCTACTACGTCCATCTGGGCCAGCGGCCCGACCCCCATTCCAGCCAGATCATGATCGTCAACGGCGCCCCGCGGGTGATGATCACCAAGAACCAGTCGCCCGGCATCCCCTGGGACGACGCCTGGCACAAGGTGAAACTGGTACGCCGCGTAGCCGACGGGACGATCGCCGTTTACTTCGATGACATGGAAAAGCCCGTGATGACGGCCGTGGACAAAACGTTCCAATATGGCCAAGTGGGCATCGGCTCCTTCGACGACAACGGCAACTGGGACGATTTCAAACTCTACGGCAGGGTGGTTCACAAGTAGCACGGTCCGAGGCGGAGGAGGCGATGGCTAACAAAGGGGACGAGCGGCAAGGCGGGGTGGAGGTTCGTTTGGACCGCCTGGGCCTGACGCTGCCTCCGCCAGCGGCACCCAAGGGGTTGTATCGGCCGCTGGTGATCGTGGGCGATCTGGCCTTCACCTCCGGCCATCTGCCGGTGGCCGAGGACGGCTCGCTCGTGCGCGGGCGGCTCGGCGAGGACCTTGACCAGGCGGCTGGCCAGGAAGCGGCCCGGCGAGCGGGATTGGCCATCTTGGCCACCCTCCGTGCCGAACTGGGAACCCTGGATCGCGTCCGCCGCGTGGTCAAAGTGCTCGGTGTGGTCAACTCGGCCACCCACTTCGACCAGCAGCCCGCCGTGATCAACGGGTGTAGCCAGCTGTTTGCCGACGTGTTCGGGCCGGAAGCGGGGATCGGGGCGCGCAGCGCCATCGGTGCCCCATCGCTGCCGTTGGGCGCGGCCGTCGAGGTGGAAGCGATCTTCCAGATCGAAACGGGATGAAGCGGATCGGCGGGCAGGACCTTTTGGCTGGGGCGGGAAGGACCACGTGAAGGAACGGTCGGGATGAAGATCGTCACGGCCCGCAAAATCCTGGAAGCCAACGAGCTGGCGGCCCAGAGAAACCGCAACCGCTTCCACGCGGCGGGTGTGTTTTGTATCAACCTGCTCGGCTCCCCGGGTTCGGGAAAAACCACCCTGCTGGAAGCCCTGTTGCGGCATCTGGACGGTCCCTTGGCCCCCGGGGTAATCGAAGGAGACATCGCCGGCTCGGTGGACGCCGAGCGGATCGAGGCCTTGGGGGTGCCGGTCGTACAGATCAATACCCAGGGGGCTTGCCATTTGGATGCGGGCATGGTCGAGGCGGCCGTGGCTGATCTGCACCTGCAAAGGCTCGATCTGCTGTTGATCGAAAACGTGGGCAATCTGGTCTGCACGGCCGGGTTCGACTTGGGCGAGCAGTTGCGCATCATCGTGCTCAGCACCAGCGAAGGGCACGACAAACTGATCAAGTACCCGGCCATTTTCCGGGGCTCCCAAGCCGTGGTGGTGAGCAAGATGGATCTCCTGCCCCACACGGACTTTGACCCGCGGCGAGTGGCCGAGGGGCTGCGGGTTCTGTCGCCCGAGGCTGCCGTGTTCCATGTGTCGGCCGTCCGTGAGGAGGGGGTCGCCGAACTGGCCCGGTGGGTAGCTGCTCGGGCCAGCGCCCGAAGCGATTGAGAGCATGGCTCGAGGCGAAGCGACAGCCCCTGCAGATCTGGGCCTGGTGGTAGACCAACGCGGTAGTAGCGCATGCCGGGCGGTCCAAAATGCCCCAGTTGTCCCAAAACGCTACAGCGATCAGAGGCGGGCCAAGGTGCACCCAATCTTCCCGGAGGGCTCGGGATGTCGCCACAAGTGCTTATGTCACAAAATGTTGCGACACGAGACGGCCACTGCCGGGAGAATGGGATCACTTGGCACAGAATATGCGGAAGCCCCCAATGGCGGCCGACTGCCGGCCGCCAACAACCCAATCCAGGCTGGCCCGTGGGGCGTCTGACGAACGGGGACCGGACGGTAACCTTGCCCTTGCTGTCCGGCCTGGTCACTGCGGAAGTGACCCGTCAGAGGCCCCCCTTTTTGTTTGTTGCCTGCCGGAAATGGCACCCATCTTCTCTACCGGCCTGACGCCCCGCTCTTCGATTCGCTCTGCCCGGCTCTGGGCCCCACGGTGAGCTAGATTTGCTTTGGACAGCCTCAGGTCGACGGAGTCGGCAGGTTGGAGTTTTGCTCCACAGGGTGTGCGGCCGGTGCGCAGGAACGGGTCGCTGCGTCCTGAAGGCCATCCCCACCGACTGAGGCCGGGACTCCGACCGCTTGGTTGCGGCCGCGCGAAGCGAGGCCGCCTTGGGGTGTTGGTTCATATACCGCGAGCAGTTTGGTTTTTCCGGGTGTGGCAGCTGCCATGTGGCGGCCGCCATGTAGGTGGGTCTCTCCGCGACGGACACCGCGTCTCGGAGAGACGCGGCTACGTCGTTGCGGCTACGTCGTTGCGGCCGATGCGCCCTGTTAGGAAATTTGAAACTGTTGCCGGTATAACGTGCGCGTATCCCTTTTGGGTTGTGGTGACAGGCTGGGAAGCCTGTCCCACGTGAGGAGGGTAGCCCTGCGATGGCCGAGAAGCCAGACGATTCCAAGGCCGCCGAGGCCGCTGGTCCGGCCGAGGCCGGTGGGTCGGGGGAGCCAAAGACGGCCGAAAAGGGCCGAAGTTTGGGGCGATGGTTGGGCCGGGTTTTCGACCGTCCGCTGCTGGGGGCGTTGCTGATCGCTTCGCTGGCCGGGCATTTGGTCGGCTACGGCTATCACCGGCTCAGCCTGTCGATGGCACTATCGGCCCCCACCGCGGAGATTTCCCTGGGCAGTTTTTGCTTCCAAGCGGCGCCGGATGACCGTGGCCGGGTGGCTCGAGCCCGTTTTTCGCTGCATCTGGCCTTGCTCAGCCACGTGGAATCGGCTGCACGCCAGCGGCTGGCGGCCCGCAAGTATCGCGTGCGCCAAAGCGTGGAACAGTTGCTCCGGGCTGCCCGGAGCGGCGATTTCGAAGATCCAGCCCTCGAGGGACTGAAGGCCCGGCTGCAGCAACAGATCAATCAGGTCATCGACCTGAAGGCCGTTGCCGAGGTGATCATCACGGATTTCCGGGTTGAGCGCGCCGGCCGAAGCGAGGGGACGGCCACTGCCACCGCGAGCAGCGAGCCTGGGTGGTGGCAAGCCGATTCCGGCTAAGGCGCTAGCCCCTGGGGTGCGGAAGGCACCACCCGGCAGTGGCACCCACGGCGCCTTCTGGCGGCTGGTCGAGAAAACGACCCCGGGTCAACGGGGACCGACGGCGTTGGGGAAAGCTCCTGTTGGCCGCGGCGCTCGGCGCTTCAAGCCCACGCTGGGCGCGCAGGGGCGTCGCTCTGTGCGTTTTCAGCCACCGGGCGAAAAGCTGCCAGCCGGCCCCTTGACATCCTGGCCGCATGGGCGATAATGAGGTGCTCGGCTGCTGCGCGTCATCCCGCCTATCGGACCAACCAAGGCCCCACCATTTCCGGTTCGTGACGCCGTGGCCGAGAAGCCTTTCTGAGGCCCTTCTGTGGAGCCGAGAACCCGTTGACTCGGCTGACCGTATGAAATCGTGGGGCCGGTTTGTGTGTTGTTTGGAGTGGTGACGAATGCGGAACGTGTTTGAGGCCATTCAACAGTGTGGTCACGACGAGAGTTTTGTCCCTCATGTGGACGAGGACTTCAAGCCGACCGAGGCGCCGGCGGGTTCCCGGGCCAAGGTCGAAGTTCTGGCCGAGCGCGTGCGGCGGGGCCAGCCGCTATGGCACCCTGAGGACCGTTCGGACTACAGCGGCCTGACCGGCGCCGTGCGCCCGAGGGATTGACCACACCGAGGCAGCCCCCGCGGGCCCAGGACGCCTGGCCCGCGGGGCGCTGGGCTTCCGCACAAGTTGCCGTCTTCTGGCTCGATCGAAGCACTCAGCCGTCCGCTGGGCCGGGCATTCCCGCCAGGCGTAGGCGGTGGACTTGCGCGCCGCCGGCACGGGCCGAGGCCG
>DQVB01000380.1 GCA_015661985.1 Planctomycetota bacterium
CGGGGGGCCTTCCGGGCAGGCGGCACGCAGCGGAACAAAGGCTGAGAGCGCGTGCCGGGACGCCACGGCGTGTCAAGCCCGAGTTTTCAACTCCCCAGGCTTGCGCTGCCGTTCTGTGGTCGCGGCGATCGGACCGGCGATACGCCGCGGGGTTGCGGATCTCTTGAGAACGGCTATTCTTGGTGTGCAGGTTCGCTTTTGTCGGCGAAGCTCGATCGGGGAGCCAGGAAACCGAGTGGGGGGATGCCGTGAGGAGACGCCATGCGCAACTGGGCTTGAGTGGCGTGCTTGCGACGCTGGTGGTGTTCGGCCTCCAGGTGGGGGCGGCGTGGCCAGACGGGGCGCCGCCAATCGGCGTAGGGGGGCAGCTTACCGCCGCGATTCAGGGGGCGAAGCTGGAGTTCTGGCCGCAGAGGTTCGCCGCCGATCGGCCGTTGCTTTCCCTGCTCAGCCTGCCGCTGCTCAGGGACCGGGAGCTGAAGCAGTTCAAGGGGCTGTACTTTCAGAAGTTGGGTCAAGGCATGGACATGGCCGAGGTCGACAGGGCCATGGAAGCCGCTTTTGCGCGGTACGATCGGACGCGAGACCGAGGGCAACTGATGAGGGCTTTGCGAGACCTGGAGGCCCGGCTGCGAGCCTATCAGCCGCCACCGTATGCGGAGGAGCAGTTCGTCTACGTGGCCATGGGCGCCAGCATTTCGCAGGGGGGCGGTGCTAGCCCGGCCAGCAGGGGTTGGGTCTATCTGGTCCACAAGCGGCTCCGCAGGCTGTTTCCTGCTGCCCGAGTGCGCAACCTGGCCGTCGGCGGGACCACGACCAGGCATGCGCGTGAAGTCCAGTTGCCCGAGGCGCTGCGATGCCATCCCGACGTGGTCACGTACACGGCCGGCATGAACGATTTGCAGTACGGCGTAGCGGCCGCCGAGGTGCGCCGGAACGTGGACTTCGTCCTGGTCCAGCTTCGGGCGAAGACAAGAGCCAAGATTGTCATGACGCTGATGCCGCCGGGTTATCGCTTCCCGGCCTTCAGGTTGACATTGCCTAAACTGCGCGATCGGAAGAGGAACGTGAGGCCGGAACGGGTTGCCCAGTTCAACGGGGTGTTCCGCGACCTGGCTGCCCGGCACGGCGTGCAGCTGGTCGATATCGGCAGCTTCCTCGTTCACGCGAACAGCCAGGCCGAGGTGGATGCCCTGTTCTCTTTTGACGGCGTGCATCCGAACAACGCGGGACATGCGAAGATCGCCGACATCTTCTGGTCCGGCATTCGAAAGGCTTTGAAGCCTGTGTCCGAATAGCGATTGTGGATCGGACGGCCGCCGGCCGTGCCGGCTGGCGGGCGAGTGGCTGAAAGGCTGTCCCCGGACGAGAGGGCAGGCCTTATCGGTCCTCGGACGCGTACGGCGACACGGTCACCCGACCGGCCGGGGCGCCTTTAGGGGATGGGCTCTAAAGGGACCGGATCACTGAATCGAGCGTGACCAGGGCCCCCGCGCCTCGTTGCCGCAGCGAGGCCCGCAGGCCCGCCGGGATGCCGAAGTGATCGTGTGGGTGCACGGGGCGCTGGAGCTGCGCGATGCGCAACAAGCCCGATCCGCGGACCACGGAGACGATGCGGAACGTGTCGGCGGTCAAATCCAGGCCTCGTTCGTCGATCCGTGCCACGGCCAATTCGAGCGCGCCAGCGTCGCTGCGGGCGTTTCCGGCCGTGCGCTGGGGCGGCACGATGACGCGCCTGCCCGGCTCGCCCGCCTCCGCCGCAGTGATCTCGCGATCCAGGTGCTTCGTGCCGTTCATCGGCTGGCTATCGACCGGCACGGATTGCAGCTCATCGAGCTGCCGGGGGCACGGCTCGACGTCAAAGAACACGCCCCAGCCGGCGTGGGTCAACGAGCCGAAGATGAACGGCAGGCTGTGGGCACGGCCGCTGGTGTTGATGTAACCGTGCGTCGTGCGCACCGGAATCGGCATGGCATAGCCTTCGGTCACACGCGCGCAGTGCGCGCCCAGGATCGTATAGCCGTCCAACGGGCCGTAGCCGAGATGGATTTCGACGCCGTGGTGGTGGCGATGGGAGGTGGTGGTCAATGGCTCAGCCGGCAGCTGGGCCACGTTCCACGAATGATGGTCGCCGTAGACGAGTGGCACAATCGTGACGCCCAGGGCCGATACGAGGAAGCTTGCCTGCTCCGGCACGTCGGTATCGCGTGCAAGGGGGATGCCGTTAGAGGTGGTGATCTGTTCGATGATCCGGCGGAACCGGAAGGCGATTCGCCCGATTGCCTCGTCGCCGGACGACTGGTGCTTCTGGTCGAGCGCATCGAGCACGCGGCGCACGCCGCAATCGTAGCGGTATAGGGTCGAGAGGAGGGCGCGGAAATCCTTCGGCACCGGCTCCATGCCCATGTTGGCCAGATCATGTAGAGTCTCCAAGGCCCGGGTCAGAGGAGACGCGCCGGGGCCGCCGGCACCGGGCCGCGACTGGATGGCCGACCGAGTCGCGTGGAAGGCACCGATCGTATGTGTCCGGTACGCATAGCTGTAGAGCCGCGCCAGGTCCACGTCCCGCTGATCGATCCCGGCGGTGCTGCGTCCCCGTTCATGGCTCTGCCGGGCCTTGCGGATCAGCCCTTCGTAGCCGGGGTCCATTTGCCAACTCATGACGCAGCTCCTCGATGAAGTCGTCCGCCAACCGGTCCAGGTCGTAGGCGGGCTGCCACTGCCAGTCGCGGCGTGCCGAGCCGTCCTCGAGGGCCCGCGGCCAGCTCTCGATCAGCTGAACCACCTGCGGGTCGGGGTCGAACCGGATCGTCACCGGGCTGACCCGGGCCGCGATGGCGTCCGCGATCTCCTCAGCCGACGGCGCGATGGCATGCACATTGTACACGCGCCGGGTGAGTCGGTCCGGCGGGGCGTTGATCAGGCCGGCCATCGCACGAAGCGCATCCCGCACGTACATCATGGCCAGCCGCGTGCCCGGTCGCACCTTGAAGGTGAACCGTCCAAATTGAACCGCTTCGACAAAGGCGCGCGACCCGTACGCGCTGACCGCGCCCGGCGGAGCGTAGCGGGAAAGCACGGCGGGCAGACGCACACAGCGAAAGTCCAGACCATGCCGCCGGTGATAGTAGACGCCCAGGCGCTCACCGGCCGCCTTGGTGACGCCGTACAGCCCGTCCGGCCACTCGGGGAAATCTTCGGGCAGCGGCTCGGGCAGTTCCCCGCCGTAGGCGGCCAGCGAACTGGCGAAGAAAACCTCTTCGATGCCCGCACTGAGCGCCGCTTCGAACAGCCCGAACGTCCCGTCCATGTTCACTTGCCACGCCCGCCGGCGGTCCTCTTCGCAACCGCCCGACAAAAGCGAGGCGAGATGCACGATCCGGGCCGGCTGGTGTTCGCGCAACGCGCGGGACAAATCTTCGGCGCACGTCAGGTCGCCCCGCACATAGTGGCACCCTTCCGCGACGGGACCGACCGGCCGGTCCGCCACGTCGAAAAGCACGATCCGATCCCCCCGGGCAACCAGCTCGAACGTCAGCTGGCAGGCCAGATTCCCCGCTCCACCGGTAATCAGATACGTGGTCCCCATGGTTTGTATTATCCAGGAGCGTGTCGCCGGTAACAACCGCATGGGCTCACGGCCCGGTGGGTGGATCCTCCTGCCCCGACGGCCTAAATGGCCGTGCGCAATCCTGCAACAGTCAGCTTCAGCAGAGCCAGAATCCGGTGGTTCCAAATGTGGTGGAACAATAGATCTCCCCCTCGCCGGCCGTGGGGAGGGGTTAGGGGAGAGGGGCTGCGGCCCGATTTGTCGACGACTCGGCCCTGAATCGCCGCGGCCGGCAGCCGGACGAACCGCCGTGCGGCGGCCGCTGCGTACCGGGGCGTGCGATGTATAATGACTCCACAATTCATTGCAGCATTGTCGCGGCGGGACTGCGCAATGCCGGCACGAGGCGGGCGTGTTGCACGGAGCCGTGGCCGGTTTCGAACGGCGAAGGAGAATCATTGATGATCGCAAAAGTCCATGTTGCGGCAGCAACGGTGCTGCTGATGCTGATCGGAGCCCAGACCGTGGCTGGCCAACAGAACGTTGAGGAATGGAAACGCCTGCTGGAGCCGGATTGGCTGAGGCAAGCGAAGCGGGGGGCGATCCGGGGCGGCTGCATGCCGCCGCCGGCCGAGGCGCTCGAGCTGGCACG
>DQVB01000156.1 GCA_015661985.1 Planctomycetota bacterium
CAGCCACATTTTCGCCGGGCAATTATACCACCACCGCCTCGCGGCGGTCAAGGGGCAGCCGTGGTTGGCCCCAGAATTCCACGCGCCGCCGGCTGCCCGGGCCCACTGGACCGAGATCCACGAGCATGACGCGGTCCTCCTTCCAATCGAGGGTTTCCCAGAGGGTCTCTTTGAGGAGTTGCTTCTCAACGGGCGATAGCTCGCAGTGGAACACGGAGTACTGGAGGGGGTCTCCGAACCCGAGCATCTTCTGATAGGTGCGGCGGAGCCGCTTCGGGTCTGCCACGTCGTAAGCCACGAGGAAGGCGTTTCGCATGGTTCGTTCTCCTTGGTTGAAGTTGGTGCCCGGGGCTAGCGCGTGGAGAAGCTCGCGTAGCGAGCGATTTCGCCGATGAGGGTGCGTCCCAGCAGTCGGGCCTGGACCTCCAGGACGCGGCGGTAGCTGACGCGGTAGCCGAAGGTCGGATGGGTGACCAGGGTGTCCATGCGGCGTTCATAGGCCGAAATGACGGCGCGGCGAGCGGCGTCGTTCATGGCCACTGCGCCGGCACGCCGGGTGAACTGGTCCGGCGTGACTTCCTTGTTGTTGATCAGGGTGAGGACCACCGAGTCGCCGATCAGGGGGCGAAATTCCTCGGCCAGATCCAGGGCCAGGGACGGCCGTCCGTAGCGCGGCCGGTGGAGAAATCCCAGCATGGGGTCAAGACCCACCGTGTGGAGCGTGATGGTGAGATCTTTGACGAGCATGGCATAGACGAAGGAGAGCAGTGCATTGACCGGGTCGCGCGGTGGCCGGCGGTTACGTCCTTCGATGTGGAAGCCCGTCTGGTCCTTCAGCAGCCGCGCGAATCCGGCGAAATACTCCCGGGCGGCCATCCCTTCGATGCCCAGCAGCGTGTCCAGGTCTTTCGCCGCCAAGGCCTGGTCGGCCATCTGGCGCAGACGGCCCAGCGGCTGGGGCGCTCCGGCCGAGCGGTTGCGGCGCAAGATGGTGCGGGCATTCTTGATCTTCCCGGCCACGAAGGCGCAAGCCAGCTTCAGGGCCCGCTCGGGGTCGGCCGCCGCGGCGAATTGGGCCATCCGCAGCTCCACGTTCTTGTGGATCAGGCCCGAGGTCAGGGCGTGGAACCAGCCGCTGTAGGAGAAGTGGGCGATGGGGATGCCCGCGGCGGTCAGCCGGCGCAGCGCCTGGGCCGTCAGCTGAACGTTGCCCAAAAGGCAGACCTGGGAGACGTCGATCATCTTCACTTTGCGGAGTACCCGGCCGCGGCTGGAGATCACCAGCTGATCCCCCTGTTTGCCGAGCGTGGCCCCCTGATGCTGGACGTACACCGGCAAGGCGTCGGGACGAGCCGGCACCAGGCGTCGCACGTCGGCCGGTGCCTGATCCGGCGCAGCCAGAAGGCGCGTCTCGTCGGGCAGGCAGATACCGACCAGCGAACACCGCGGGCATTTGGGGCTGTCCTCCAGCGGCGGGGGGATGCGGCCCGAAGCGGCCGTACGGCGGAACTCGCCCAGCAGCTGCCGGGTACGCTCGACCAGCTGGTCGTCGATGGGTACGGAAACCCGCCGGCGCGACCCGGCGTAGTAGATGATTCCCCCTTCGCAATGATAGCCGTTTTCGCGAAGCACCAGCGCCTGGGCGCAAAGTTGCACCTGCTCCGGCTCCCACGCGCCGCCGGGCACCTCGGGCACCTTGCCCCGCTTGTAGTCCACCGGCACGGCCACGCCGGACTGGAGATCCAGGACGTCGATCCGGGCAATCAGTCCTTCGCGCGGCGCAGAGAGCATCACCGACCGGCTGTGGATCGGCTCGAGCCGCTCGGCCGCCTCCTCGGCCGCCGGAACCGGCTGGCGCTGCGCCCCGTCCACCCGGCGATGGGCGAATCGGCCCTCGCGCGTCTCCAGGTTGTCGGCAAACTCGCCCTGGACCCACTCCAGGTAAGCCAGGCGCGGACAGTAACAGAACTCGTTGAGCATCCGGGCGGGAACCAGATCGGGGACGTCCTTTCCGCTAGCAGCAGCTTCAACAAGGGCACTCATCGGATGTCCCTCCAAACAAGAACCACGAAACCCATACGCGTCCGTTCCACACCACGGCGCTCCGTCGAACCAAAGGCACGCCCCGCGCGGCGCGGGGCATGGAGCCTGCGGCCTTCACCGGATGGCCCCCAGGCCGGGCCCCACGCCGCTCGGGCGCGCGGCCCGGCCAGCTGTTGGGCAGCCAGTGTTGCGGCCCTGTCTTCACCGGATTGTCAAAGATCGAAACGTGGCCGGACCACTCCAGAGTAACCGAACGGCGGGCCGGCCCACAACGGTCGTCGCAAAAACGGCCCGCTGGGACTGCCGGCCTTCCAGTCGGCGCTGGATACCGACCATCGCGTTCACGTCGATACGCCGATTGCGCCAACCTTGGTTTATGGGCCGGTCATCGCCGCGGGCCTCCCCTTTCCGGCCTCTAGAACACTCCAACCATCTGAAACCTGTAATTTCGAGAGGGCCTATACCCTTCAAGCACATCGGACTTTCCGGCCTCTAGAACACTCCAACCATCTGGAACCGGTGTTGGATGCTTCCAGGGGGCTCGGTTGTGTCTGTTGGGCATGGCGCGTTGTACGGAAATACTGCCGCAATCGACGCTCGGTCTTCTTCGAGCGATTCCACTCACCGAGGAGCAGGCGCAGGAGATCTCTGCCCGGGGCGAAGAGGCGGTCGTCCTCGTGCTGTCGGAGTTGAGCAAGGGGCCGGCCGGACAGCCGGGCAACACGGCGGCGGAGTCGCACCAGACGCCCGGCACGCCGCGGCACGCGTGCCTGGCGCATCCTTTGGGCGAGTGGGAACATAGGGAGAAATACAAGTCGCCGGGAGCGGACTGGCCCGCCTTTGCCGAGAATCTGCGACGTCCGTTGGGCCACGCCATCCGGCTGTGGCGGCGGCAGGGCCAGTGGTCGGAAGGGAG
>DQVB01000283.1 GCA_015661985.1 Planctomycetota bacterium
TCCCTCCTGGATCTGCCGCTGGAAATGCAAGGCGTGCGGCAAGGTCTTTACCGACCTACCCTCTTTCCATTGGCGCGGCCGCACCGCAGCTATACACTCGATATACCGCCCTCGGGCAAGCTTGTGCGTTTTGAAACAATCCGAGGGAACCCGAAGCGTAAGCGAGGCAGTGGGTGGCGTCCCTCGCTTGCGGCTCGGCCTTGCCGTCAGACTTGAATGGGTCAGACCTGGCCGCGGGCGGCATACCTTTTCGGAAGCCGGGCAGCAATAGCAAGGAGTAACGGGATGGAAGGCCTCTTCCGCCGACGACAGTTCCTGACGACTGTTGGTTCGGCGCTGGCCGGCGCGGGCGCATCGGCGTCGATCCGGCCGCGATGTTCTCGCGCTGCGAGTCTCGGCCGGGGCGGACAGGCGGACAGGCCCTCATGAGAACCATTCTGTTTCTGCTGGGAAGTGGGGCGGCGTTGCTGGCCGGATCGAGTGGAGCCGGCGGGGCGGAGCCGCCGGCCGGGAAGAACGTCAGCGCGGGGATCGCCCTCTTGCCCGGAGTCTGGTCGGACGAGGTCCGAAACCCGGCGTGGCCGAGTACGTTTCATGACCCGTGGCTCACGGGCTTTTCACCGCTTCCGTGCGACATGCCGAAGGCTCCGGACCTGTGGGCGACGATCGAACTCGGCGGAGCGGCTCGTTGGGCGATCTTCTTGCCGGACCGCCAGGGCGGGAGTTTCTTGCTGGTGCAGGACGCCCGGCTGCGACGCATCGATGCCACGGGAAAGGTCGTGTGGGAGCGGCCGGATGTGGAGGCGATCTTTTACGAGCCGTTGCACGGCGACGGGACGTGGACCGTCGGCGCGGTGGCCGGCCGCACGCTGCTTCTGCTAGACGCTCGGTCGGGGCAGCCGTTCTGGCAACGGTCCTTCGAGGGAACGATCGGGACCGGTCAGGTCCGCGTCGCGCGATTCCTCGAAGAGTTTCCCGGAAAACAGCTCGTCGTTTTCCCACAGTATGCGCGGACGGGGCAGGTGTTTGTCTTCGAGCGGGGCCAGCGATCCCCGAAGCTGCTGTGGCAAACCGAGGAGGCGGGCGTGGTCAACTGGCCGCAGAGGGCGGACCACGGCGCGTCGGTCGTCGTCGACCCGCACGGCCGAGAAATCTGGAACGTTCGCCACCACACGATCAACGTCTTCGACGCCGGAACGGGCCGACTGCTGCACCGACACGAGTTCCGCGTTCGCGGCAAACGGCGTCGCAACTATGGGCCCGTGCTGGCCGTGCGGGCTGGCGAGGCCAACTCTCTGCTGGCCGTGATGAGCCAGCGTGTCGAGCATCACTTTTGTTGTTTTCGCCGCGAAAGCTCTGGCAGTTTTGCGCGGCTGTTCGAGCGTTTCTTTGGCTACGTTTACGCCCCGGCCGATCACGGAGCCTGCGTTGCGTACACTCCCAGTGGTCTGGGCGACGCGGACGCGGACGGACACCCCGACGTGGCTTATTCCGTTCGAACGGCTGGCCCAAAGCCGGAAACACGGACGGTCATCTGCGACTTGAGCACGGGGCAGCAGCGGGTCCTACCGCAAACGTGGCTCGCCGGTCTGGCCGATCTCGATGGCGACGGCAAGAAGGAGGTGCTCGCATACGAGGACGTCGCGGCGGAAATGCCCGGCCGAGGGACGCTGCGGGTGTTCCGGTTCACCGAGTCGGGATCGTTGGAAGGAATGGGGCGAATTCAGGACGTTCGTCTCGTGACTCGCCCCCTTTCTCCGATCGAGCAGCCCGGATGGGCAGCGTGGACGAATCTGGACCTGTCGGCCCCGGCTGTTTTGACCGGCCCGGAAGGGGCAGCGGCCCTGGTTCGGCGTCTGGATTCAGGTCGGACGCGGCTGTTGAAGCTCGAGGGGGGCGAGTTGCGCTTGTTGCCGGCGCCGTCCGTGATCGAGCGGGGCGAGGTCCTGGCTGTCGGGCGATGGCGCGAGAGCGGGCCGCACCTGGTCGTCATCCAAACGGCCGCCGGCCAACTCGAGCTCGCTGCACGATCGGGAGACGTCCAGTTCCAGCTCCCGCTGCGTGGCGGTGCGGCCGCGCTCAGCAGTGCCGTCGACTTGAACGGCGACGGGCGATGCGAGTTGGTGACGCGCTGTCCGGACGGTCGGCTCCGCGTGCATCGCATCGACGATTCGGGCCGAGCGAAACTCGTCTGGTCGGCCCCGTTCGAAGCACAGACGAGCCGACTCAGTCCGCTCGCACGCGATCTGACCGGCGACGGGGGGCCGGAAGTCGTGGGCTTTGGCCGAGCGGCCGACGGCGTCCCCACCGTGCGTTGCCACGATCACGACGGTCGCATCCTTTGGGAGACTCCGCTTCCCATGCCCGGCTCGTCGACGATCGTGAAGTGGATCGCGGGAGACTTTTGCGGCCCCGGCCGGTCGGGGTTGTTCGTTTCCGTGCAGCAGGACCTCGCCCGGGAAGCGTCGTTCTTGCTCGACGGTCGCAACGGCCGGATCGTCTGGCAGGGGCCGACGGCGAACACGCCCGGCGGGGTGCGCACCTGCAGCCCCGTCGGCATCCCGACCGCTTTCGATTTCAACGGCGACGGCTGGGACGATGTCCTTCTGGACTACCGGGATTACGTGGCGGTTCTGAACGGCCGCGACGGGAGCTTTCTTCAATCGCCGATTTCGCTCCCGCCCGTGCCCGCCGGTTGGAAGGTGGCTTACAGCAGTTTCACACCGGTCCGAGCATCGGGGCGGATGAAGCCGCACTTCCTGCTGCCTCTGGGCCACGGCGGCATCGGCCTGCTCGGGCCGGACCTGCGCACCGAAGTCTGGTTCCACAAACCCTATTATGACACGCCGCAAAAGGTGGGCCTGATCGACGTCGATGGGGACGGCCGCCTGGAGGTTGGCTACGAAGAGCGGCGAGACGGCTGGTTTGTTTGCCGCGACTTGTGGACGGGACGGGAAAAGTGGCGACTCAAACTGCCAGGTGCCGGTTACGGCGCGTGCATCAGTGCCGATTTCGACGGTGACGGGAAGGGCGAGTTTTTCATCGGCGACTGCTGCCTTGGGACAGATGCCGAGGGACGCGGCCAGCTTCGTTGGCGAGCCGGCTACGGGGCTCCCTACCCGCTCGTGGCCGACCTCGACGGCGACGGCCACGGCGAGCTGATCCTACCGGGCAGCGACGGTCGCCTCCGCGTCCTGAAAGCGCGCCCGCGGGAACCGGGAAGCCCTCGCCCCGATCGCTCCCCCACGGGGGCATGTGGCGGCGAGGAGCCTCCCATGTAAGTTCGACTCTTGCCCTTTTCGAGGATGTCGTTGTGGGTGAGATTGGTACAGACAAGCGAGCCGCCTTGCTGGTATTTTGGTGGGCAAAATGGAGTGCCACCGCAGCCGAGCAGGGACGCTCGCATGTCTGGCAGCATACCGAAAACGGTCCGCTAAATCACCGACGAATTCGCTTCCGCATGGACCAAGCGAACCCGTGCACGTTTCGTATCGTAGTGCTGCTATCAGGTGCTATACCGCCCGCGGACAAGCTTGTCCGTTTTGAAACAACACGGTATCCGTTCACAGGGTGTTGGGGAGGGGATGGTGGCGTGATAGAAGGCGCCGAGGAGAGAGCAAGGTATTGGGGCAGCAGCAAAGAGGTGTTCA
>DQVB01000065.1 GCA_015661985.1 Planctomycetota bacterium
CGTTTTTCCCCTGGACGGGCCGAAGGAGGCGTGAGATGAGCGTTTGGTCCCGCTGGTGGCGCAGCCGCGTGCCGATCGACGGCCAGCAGCTGATGGTGCTGACCAACGAGCCGGTCCCGAACCACATGCGCCGCTGGTGGTTCTGTCTGGGCGGTACCCCGGCCTATTTGTTCTTCATCCAGGTGTTCACGGGGATCCTGCTGGCCTTCTACTACCAGCCGTCCGCCCAGGGCGCCTATGAATCGGTGGCCTACATCACCTACGAGGCCAATCTGGGATGGTTTTTCCGCAGCTTGCACAAGTGGGCGGCCACACTGATGATCGCCACGGTGATCCTCCACCAGATGCGAGTCTACTTTACCGCGGCGTACCGGGCGCCGCGCGAATTGAACTGGGTGGTGGGCATGCTGCTGTTGTTGTGCACACTGGGGCTGGGTTTCACCGGCTATAGCTTGGTTTTCGAGCAACTCAGCTATTGGGGGGCGACGGTGGGGGCCAACATCGCGGACACCGTTCCGGTGATCGGCAGGCCGCTGAAGCGGATGCTTTTGGGTGGTGACGGCTATTCGCCGCGCACCTTGCCGCGGCTCTATGTGCTCCATGCGGCCATTCTGCCGGCGAGTGTCATGGTGCTGTTGACCATCCATATCGCCTTGATCCGTCTCCACGGTATCACGGAGCTGGAGTTCGGCGATGAGCCGGAGGGCGAGCCGAAGCACTTCAATTTCTTTCCGGATCACGTGATGACCGAACTGATCATCGGGCTGGTGCTGATGGTCGTCTTGAGCGCCTTGGCCACGATCGAGCCGGCGGGGCTGGGGCCGATGGCTGACCCGCTCGACACGCCAGACGTGATCAAGCCGGAGTGGTTCTTCTATGCCACGTTCCGGTGGTTGAAGCTTTTCTCGGGCACGGTGGCTGTAGTGAGCTTGGGATTGATTCTCTTCGTGATGATCGTTTGGCCTTGGATCGATGCCCTCATCGTGCGCCTGACGCGGTGGCGGGACGCCAGCTTCTGGATCGGGGTGGCCGTGGCGTCGGGCATCATCGCCATGACCGTTTGGGAGGCCGCTGTAGAGCATTGACGGCCGGCCTGGCGCGCGGCGGATGGAACAGCCCGGGGGTGTGGGGGCTGGCCGGAATCAGAGGACCTGGGAGACGAGGAATGAGTCTGACGTGGAAACGCGTGGTCATTGCCATACTGGGTTTTGCCTTCCTGGGGTCGCTGTTGTTCGCCCAGTGGATGGAGGTGGTGCGACAGCGACGGGAGGCCGGGCTGGCCCCGCCCCATGTGGCGGTGCCGGACGAGTCGCGCCGGTGTGTGGATTGTCATCGAGAGGAATCGCCGGGCATCGTGGAGCACTGGTGGGACAGCGAGCACGCGGAAAAGGGCGTCGCCTGCTACGATTGCCACCAAGCGGAAAAGGGGGATGCCGACGGCTACAACCACGAAGGCTATTTCATCGCCACCATGGTCACACCGCGGGATTGCGGCCGCTGCCACCCGGACGAGTATGAGGAGTTCACCGACAGCCACCATTCCAAGGCCGGCGACATCCTGCATTCGCTGGACAACTTCCTCGCCGAGACCGTCGAAGGGAGCCGGGCGGTGACGGGAGACACCAGCCGCAGTGCCTTCGATCCGCATTCACCCACGCCCGGCAAACTGGTCGAAACCGTCAATGGCCTGGCCGCAGCCTTCACGGGCTGCCAGCAGTGCCACGGCAGCAAAGTGGCTTTGCGGTCGATCGACGGCGGCACGATCACCGTGGACGATCTGGTTCCGGATGAGGACGGAAAGCCGACGAACCCGGAGGCGGTGAAGCGGATCCTCCGCGACGATGACGGCAAGCCTCTGTTCGATCCGGGCACCTGGCCCAACACGGGCATCGGGCGGCTCAACTTGGACAAGTCGCGGGGCTCCTGCTCCGCCTGCCACTCTCGTCACGACTTCTCGCCCCGTCGGGCGCGCCAGCCGGAGAACTGCGCCAAATGCCACTTGGGCCCCGACCACCCGCAGAAGGAAATCTACGAAGAATCCAAGCACGGCGTCGCCTACCGCGACCTGAAGGACCAAATGAACCTGGACTCGGAAACATGGGTGCTGGGCGAGGATTATTCGGCCGCCCCCACGTGCGCCACCTGCCACATGTCGGCCAACGTGCGCGAGCGGAGGATCACCCACGATCCGGGCGAGCGGATCTCCTGGACGAACCGCCCGCCGGTCAGCCTGGTGTGCGATACGGACGAAGATCACGGTATCGTTTACAAGGTCAAGGACCCTGCCGAGCGCAAACCCATCGTCGACACGGCAATGCAGAAGCGCGACCGGATGAAAAACGTCTGCCTCCACTGCCACACGAAGGATTACGTCAACGGATTCTACCAGCAGTACGACGACTTCGTCGTGCTGTACAACGAGAAGTTCGCCAAGCCGGGCCAGGCGATCATGGAGGCGTTGAAAGGACAGGGCCTGATCACGGCGACGCCCTTCGACGAAGAGATCGAATGGACGTGGTTCTACCTCTGGCACCACGAAGGCCGCCGGGCACGCCACGGCGCGTCGATGATGGGACCTGACTACGCCCACTGGCACGGCACCTACGAAGTGGCGGAGCGGTTCTACATGGAGCTGATCCCGCAGGTCCGCGAGATCATCGCGCACGCCCGCGAGGAAGGCAAGACGGCCGAGGCCCAGGCCATCGAAGAGTTGGTGCAGTCGATCCTGAGCCGGCCGGAGCATGAGTGGTTCGAATCCCAGAAGTCCGAGCAGGAGCAGGAGAAAGGGGATTGACAGAGCAAGGCAAAGGAGGAAGGGCGCCGTGGCAGTGCTTGGCGTGCTAGCACGGGTGGAAGTGGAACACCGGGATCGGGTCTTCGGCGCGCTGGAGCGGCTGGACGGCGTCACCCCCTTCTGGATCGGGGAGCCCGGGCGGATCGGGATCGTGGTCGAGGCGGACACACTCCAGGCGGCCCACACCCGGCTCCTCGACCAGCTCCAATCCACGCCGGGCGTGCTCGGCACGTGGCCTGTCTTTGTCCACGCCGAAGACGAAACGGCGGACCCGGCGGCGGAGCCCTTCGGCGCCCCGGCCGCCTTCGAAGGAGAACCGAATGAATAGGACACGCCGCGAGTTCATCAAATCGGCCGCCGTGGCGGCCGTGTGTTCGGTGGCCGGGTGCCGGCGCGGGTGGCGCCAGGAGGTGGACCTGGACATGCAGGCCGGCGACGTGGCCTGGCACAAGTCCGTGTGCCGGTTCTGCGGCACGGGGTGCGGGGTGCAGTTGGGCATCCGCGGCGGCCGCCTGGTTGCCCTGCGGGGCGACCAGGAGCATCCCACCACGAAGGGGCTGGTGTGCGCCAAAGCCCTCTTTCTGCCGAAGATCCTTCATTCGCCTGATCGGCTCAAGAAGCCCCAGATTCGGCGAGGCGGCAAGCTGGTGGACGCTTCCTGGGAAGAGGCCATGAGGCTGGTGGCGGAGCGCTTCGTGGAGGCCATCAACCGTCACGGTCCGGACAGCGTCGCCTACTACGGATCGGGACAATGCCTGTCTGAGGAAAGCTACCTGGCCAACCGGCTGTTCAAAGGCGGCATCGGCACCAACAACGTGGAGGGCAATCCGCGGCTGTGCATGGCCAGTGCCGTGGGCGGCTACGTCACGACCTACGGCAAGGATGAGCCGATGGGGTCGTATGACGACATCGATCACGCCCGTGTCTTCTTCCTCGTGGGCTCCAACACGGCCGAGTCGCATCCGGTCATCTTCGATCGAATTCTGTTGAACCGGGAGCGGGGCCGGCGAGCCAAGATCATCGTGCTCGATCCGCGCAGCACGCCGGTGCGCGGCGCCGCGGATATCCATTTGGCTCCCATCCCCGGCTACGATCTGGCTGTCTTCCATTCGATGGCCTGGGTCATCGTCCGGGAAGGCAGGTACGACGAGGGGTTCGTCAAAAGGCATGTGGTTTTCAAGAAGGTCGTGGACGGCAGTCCCGTAGATGTTTCCTTCGATGAGTACGCCAAGTTTCTCGAACAGTTCCCGCCGGAAGAAGTAGAACGGCTGGCCGGGGTACCCGCGGCGCTGGTCCGGCGCGCCGCGCGGCTCTTTGCCATCGGCCCGACCATGTCCTTGTGGACCATGGGCCTGAACCAGCGGATCACGGGTGTGTGGGCCAATAACCTGATCCACAATTTGCACCTGTTGACCGGCCAGATCGGCAAACCGGGAGCCACGCCCTTCTCCCTCACGGGCCAACCCAACGCGTGCGGGGGCGTGCGCGACACGGGTTCGCTCTGTCACATCTTGCCCTACGGCCGGCTGGTGGCCAAGGCCGAACACCGAGCCGAGATGGAGAAGATCTGGGGGTGCCCTTCCGGCCGCATCAAGCCCAAACCGGGACTGAACACGATCGAGTTGTTCCGGGCTCTGGCCGAGAACAAGATCCGCGCCATGCTGATCCTGACGACCAATCCCGGGCAGTCGCTTCCCAACCTGAGCAAGTACCGGGAGGCCATGGGCAAGGACCGCCCGGAGAAGCCCTTCATCGCGGTGGCCGACGCGTACCCCACTCGCACCACCGAGCTGGCCGACGTCGTGCTGCCAGCGGCCATGTGGACCGAGAAGGAAGGCGTGTTCGGCATGTCCGAAAGGCGATATCAGTTCATGCCGAAGCTGGTCGAGCCGGTGGGACAAGCGCGGTCCGACTTCGATATCCTGCTCGAGTTCGCCGCTCGGCTGGAAAAGGCCGGCGTGGTGCCCGAGGGCTACATCACGGCCAAGTTCAAGTCGCCAGCCGATGTGTGGGAGGAAATGCGCGAAGCCGCGCGAGGAACGGCCTACGACTTTACCGGCATGACGCGCCAACGTCTGAAGGAAGAGCGGGGCCTGCGCTGGCCGTGCCCGACCGAGGCTCATCCCGGCACGTCGCGCCGGTTCGTCAAGGGCGAAGACCCGCTGCTGGATTCCGGCCCCCACGCCGACCCGTCGCTGAAGCCCGGCGAGATCAGCTTCTATGCTCGGCCGGATAAACGGGCGGTTGTCTGGCTCCGCCCCATGAAGCCTCCGGCCGAACCGACGGACGACGAGTATCCTTTCATCCTCTCCACGGGACGTGTCCTGGAACACTGGCACACGGGCACCATGACGATGAAGGCCGAACAGCTGCGGCGGGCTCAGCCGGAAGCGTTCGTGGAAATCCATCCGGACGACGCCAGAAAGCTCGCCATCCAGTCCGGCGACGATGTGCGGATCGTGTCGCGACGCGGCCAGGCCGTCATCAGAGCTCGAGTGGTGGACACGCCGCGGCCGGGGATGGTGTTCGTTCCCTTCCACTGGGCGGACGAGAACAGTTTGATCAATCGAGTGACCATTGATGCGTACGATCCGGGCTCGAAACAACCGGAGTTCAAGATCTGTGCCGTCAGATTGGCAAAGGCCTGACGCGCCGTCCATGCCTTGGGGAGTCATCGCACAATGACGATACGCCACACGTCCGGCAAGGGAACCGAAGCGTCGGCGCCACAGGCATCAGGCGCTCGGGGTTCGCTGTGCCAGTTCAGCAAGACGGCGGCGGCCGTCCTGCTGCTCGGAGCCGCCTTCGGGCTCCTGTCGTCCAGCTGCAATCAGCCTGCTCCAGGGGCCGAAGACGGCGACTTTGCACTCGGCGCCTTTCCGCCCACGCTCTCTGACACCGAATACCATCAAAGGGCGTGGAGCCGCCCCACGTGCCTCAGCTGCCACGACAACGAGCTGGAAGATGCGCCCAAGATCTTGCATACCAGCTTGCCGCCCGAAGCGAAGCAGGTGAAGTGCCGGACCTGCCACGTGCTCGTGCCGGGCAGCCCACCCCGATAACCTGCGGAGTAGGCTCGGTGGATCGAACGCGGCGAA
>DQVB01000461.1 GCA_015661985.1 Planctomycetota bacterium
AACAGGCCGACGATGGGCAGTGGCAATTCCGGCCGACGGACTACTTGCAGCACGAGGTGGCTGCCCAGGACGAGGAGGGCGGCAGCAGCACATGGACGGTCGAGAACCGCTTCGGTCCCCAGCCGCTGAAGCTGCGCATCCATGCCCTGTATGCGGCCCATCCATACGAGGACGAGGAGAGCGTGGTGCTGGCCGAGTTCAGCAGACCGGGCGAATTCGAACCGGCCGGTGCGGGGCCGCGCGTGCGCGGGCGACTGGAAGGGGTGGGTGAAGATGCACCCGACCCGCCACCGGGGACAAGAGCCGGCTCGATTGCCCGTTTCACCGCAACCAATGACGGCGATTCGCCCCTCGGCGCCTGGGCCAGGGCGGTCAAGACCTTCGAACCGCCGATCGACTTGAGCCGCTTCGATGCCCTTGGCCTTTGGGTCCACGGCGACGGGAAAGGCGAGCTGCTCAACGTGCAGGTCACCAACTTGCCCGAATACTTTCGCACCATCTCTGATCATTACATCAAGATCGACTTCGAAGGTTGGCGGTATTTTGAGCTCTTGTTCCGCGAGCGCGACGCAGGGGCCTACCACGACTATAAATGGCCGTACGGGGCGCACACGCCGCTGCATCGCTCGCCGCTGGTTCGGCATGTGGTGAACAAGCTGACGCTGTACCTCAACAACGTGCCGCCGGGCGAAGAGGTGACGTGTTACCTGGGCCCGATCAAGGCGCTGCGCGTGCGGGAGGTCGTGCTGCGGAACCCGACGATCGAGCTGAACGGCCAACGGGTCACGTTCCCCGTCGAGCTGGCAAGCGGCATGGCCATCGAGATCGAGTCGGCGGACGATTGCCGCCTGTACGACGCGCGCGGCGAGCTGATCGGTTGGGTGCGGCCGCGGGGCGATCTGCCGCAGCTTCGGCCGGGCGAGAACAGCGTTCGCTTCACGTGCCAAGGCCCCGAGGGTTTGCGCACGCGGGCTGAAGTGACGCTCGTCGCCACTGGTGAACCGATCCGCGGCCGGAACCCGAAGGACAGGATTGACTGGTCGATGCTCAGGCGGCAGTACGAGCCGCCGCGCACGATCCTGGCCATCGACGGTCGGCAAAACCGCTGGCAAGTCCGTTGCCATCCGGACCTCGGAACGGCCTGCATCGAAATGGAACTGAAGGTCGAGCAAGTCGGGCACAAGCTGGAGGCGTTCGAGTCGCCGGAGGCCGTGACGCTTGAGCCATTTGAGACAGATGCCATCGAGTCCGGTGGCCGGCGATCGGCCGACGTCGGCGGCTCGTTCACCTACGACGAGCAGGCCGCGGCAGCGGGTTGTTTGAAAGGCGTCACGCAGCAGCTCACGCTTGACGCCGAGGTCGTCAAGGCCGGCCGTACCGCGGCCCGCTACACGGCCACCAGCACGCGAAGCGACAACGGCGGATGGTCAGTTCAATACCGCCGGCTGGAAAAACCGCTCGACGTGACCCGCTACGCCGCCGTCGGTTTCTGGCTCTGCGGCGACGGCAAGGGCGAGTCGCTGAAGCTGCAACTGCGGGACGCCGCCGGCGGCTGGCAAGACATGGTCACTCGCGTCGACTTCACCGGCTGGCGCTACTGCCAGTTCGATCTGGGGGCGGCGACGCTGAAGGACCCGTCCAAGATCGTGTCGCTCAACATCTACTACAACGGCATTCCCGCAAACGCGACGGTCACATGCTACATCGACGAGATTCGCCTTCTTCCGCCGCCGCGTCCCCTCCGCGATCCCGAGCTGACCGTCGACGGTTACACGATCCGCTTTCCTGTCGAGCTGCACCGAGGTGACCGCCTGGTGCTGGAGGCCCCCGCCGGCCCATGCGCCGTTTACCGCGATTCGGGCGGACGCACCGATGTGAAACCCATCGGGAGGCTGCTGCGGCTCGGGCCTGGTACGCACTGGGTACAGTTCTCGCTCCCACAGGATACCGGACGGCCGTTCAGGGTCACCGTGTCGCTGCGCTTGAGTTATGCTTATGCGAGCGATGCATCCCGGTAAGGACGGCTCTGGCCGAGAGGATTGCAACCGATAGACCCCGCTGTTTTCTTGAAAAGCCGGGCTTCCGGGACGATTCCCCGGAGCCGCCCACAGCTCGCGGCGCCGGCCGTGGCACTCCGCCACCGGCCCGATGTCGGTGGGCTTCCAGAGGATCGCTGAGCGCCCCGCGCGGCAGCTGGGTGAGGAACACGGCGCGTTCGCATGAACCGGCGGCAGCGACGCAGCTGGGCGAGACGGGGATTTGCGATCCGGGCGCCAAGAGGGGACAATGGCCCTTTGCGAGCACTGGACACTTGGATGCCCCCACGCGGGTTTCTGCCCATGGTCGTAACCGGCAAGCGTTTTGATCTTGTGAGCATCCTGCAATTGGAGAGGTGATCCCGTCATGGCAAGCAAACGAATCAGTCGCCGCGTGTTTGTCGCCGCTGCAGCATCGGCGTTGGGCGTCACCTACATCCCTCGCCGCGCCTGGGGCGCCAACGAGCGATTCTATGTGGCCGGGATCGGCGTCGGCGGCAAGGGAGCCGGTGAGGTGCGCGATGTGACGGCCGCTGGCGGCACCTTCGTCGCACTGTGTGACGTGGACGAGAAACGTGCGGCCAGGACGTTCCGCGACTTTCCGGAATCGAAGCGATATACCGATTTCCGCGTAATGCTCGAAAAGGAGAAGGGGATAGACGCGGTCACGGTCAGTACGCCGGACCACACCCACGCTCCGCCCTCGCTCATCGCCATGACACTGGGCAAGCACGTCTACTGCCAGAAGCCGCTGACGCACACCGTCCACGAAGCTCGCCTCATGAGCCGCGCGGCCGAGTATTACAAGGTGCAGACGCAGATGGGCAATCAGGCCCACGCGGGTGAGCCGATCCGCCGGGCGATCGAACTGGTGCGGGCGGGTGTGATCGGGCCGGTGCGTGAGGTGCACGCGTGGACGAACCGGCCCATCTGGCCGCAGGGCGAAGCGGCACTCGAACAGCGGCGCAGTCTGGCAGGCCGGCCCGTCCCCGAAACCGTCGACTGGGACTTGTGGCTCGGCCCGGCGCGCCACCGTCCGTACAACCCCTGCTATGTACCGTTCAAGTGGCGCGGCTGGTGGGACTTCGGCACCGGCGCGCTGGGGGACATGGCCTGCCATATCATGGACATGGCCTACTGGGCTTTGGACCTGGGCTCGCCCGTCAGCGTCGAGGCAGAGTCGGGCGGCCAAACCGACGAGACCGGACCGGATTGGTCGACGATCACCTACGAGTTCGCCGCACGCGACAAGGTCGGCGGCGGACAGTTGGGGGCAGCGGTGGGGCCCGTCGCCGCGGTCGAACAGCCAGCCGTCAAGTTCATCTGGTACGACGGTCGCAAAGACGGCAAACAGAACGCACCCTATGAATTGCTGGCAGAAGCCACGGCGGAGGCGAAACGAAACGAGGTGCAACAGCAGGAACCGGCGGCACGTGGCAAAGACAAACCACGCAGCAGACGCCGGCCCACGGCCCCAGACGACCCGCGGCGCTGGGACCTGATATTGGTCGGCGACGACGGCATGATGCTGTTCCAGCGCACACACACCAACTGGATCATCACCCCCGCCTCACGGGGTGAGGAGTTCGCCGATGTGCCTCGCACCGTGCCGCGAGTGCCGAACGAAGATATCGAGTGGGTGCAGGCGTGTCAAGGCGGCCCGAAACCGCTCTCGAGCTTCGACTACGCCGGCCCGCTGACTGAAATGGTACTGCTGGGCAACTTGGCCGTCCGCCTGGGCCAGAAGGTCCACTGGAACGCCAAAGAGCTGAAAGCCACGAACCTGCCCGAGGCCGACGAGCTCGTCCACGGTTACTACCGCCCAGGCTGGGAACTGCCCGAGATGCCGGCGGGGGCGCAGGAGCAAACGCGATGGCCCGCCGTTGGACCCATGAGTTCAACTGTCTGACGTTCGGAGATTCGCCCTCGTGCCTGCTTCAGTGGGAACATGGGCGATTCGGGCGTGGCTCGGTAACACGTTTCCCGCCCGAAGGCGGCACTACGAACCGAAGCGAAGCCGTCGTATCAGGCGGCTGCCCATGATTCCTTCGGCATCGTGTGCGAGCAGACTGCAGTGACGTGCCCAAACGGTGAGGTTGCCGAGCAGAGGAACGCATCCCATGCGCACTGAACTTGTTGTGTCTGTGTTCGCCTTCTGCTTCATGGGACCGGCCGTTGTTCGAGCGGTTCCGCAGGAGCATGGGAACCTGGTCTACAACGCCGACTTCGAGCAGGATGCCGATGGCGACGGCGTCCCGGACGGATGGCGCAGCTCGGGCCGGAGGCAGATACGACAGCGTCTGACGCTGGACGCGGGACACGACGGCGGCCGGGCCGCGAAGCTCGAATGCACCAGCTACGTGGGCGGCACCCCCGATAGCCATGCCATGGTTTGCCAGGTGGGCAAAGTGCCGATCCGGCGAGGCCAGTGGTACCGACTGAGTTTGTGGGTCAAAGGAAGTGGCATCGAGCGGGGGATCTGCGAAGTGGCCGTGTCGAACATGCGCCCGTGGCAGGCCTCAGGCGTCGCCGGCCGGTTCGCCGTGCCAGCACAATGGCAGCGGATCGAGATACTATCGCGTGCCGCACGGGACGTGCCGGCCGCCACCAGCCGGCTGCAATTCTGGTTCCACGGTACCGGCACACTGTGGCTCGACGACGTGGTGCTCGAACCGGTCACCGTGGCTGAGCAGCTCCATCCCGCGATCGACACCAGCGGCGTAACGAACCCGATCCCGAACAGCAGCTTCGAATGCGGCACGGCCGGCTGGGGCAGCTATTCAACGGCTATCACCAGCTGGTCGGGCAACCTGTACCGGCTCGTGGGGCGGCTCGATCGCAGCACCGCCGCACACGGCCGCTGCTCGCTGCGCATCTCGATCGATGCCGATCGGCCTATCGTCTACCACTGGGACTACTTCGACCCGATCGTGCAGCCGGTACTGACGGTGCAGGCGGCCCATTTCGGCTGGATCCCGGTCCAGCCGGGCCGCAACTACGTGTTCTCATGCTATGCCAAAGCGGACCGACCGGACGTGCCCGTGCGGCTCGTTGTCTACCAGTACGGCGGTAGCCGGCCCACCAGGGTGGTTCGCGTGGGGACGGAATGGAAACGCTACTGGGTGACGCTTAAGCCCACGAAAAGTTTCGTGTGGACTGCGGCCGGGCCGGACCTCAGCGGCAGCGAGCCCCGGCGTGCCACTGTCTGGCTCGATGCATTCCAGCTCGAGCCGGGCCGGCAGCCACAGCCGTACCGGCCCCGTGCCGCACGGGAAAGTACAATCCACTGCGGTGCCCCAGGCTACATCTTCACCGACCCGGCGCAAGGGTTGGCCGTGACGGTCTGCTTCTGGAACGGCAGGGACGGGCAACGAACGATGCGCGGGCTGGTCACGGTAACCGACTTTTTCGATCGGGAAGTCTACCGGCAGCCGGTCGAAGCGGATGTGCCGCCGGGCGAATCGAGGAGCGTCGAGCTTGTCGGCCTGCTGGCCGGCCGACGCGGGTTCTTCCGCGTTCGTTGGGAGCCGGACGATCACCGAGCGGCATTCGAACAGAGCTTGCGCTGTGCCGTGATCGAGGCGTATCCGCACGACGATTCACCGTTCGGCATGAACCATGCCTATCCGTGGCCGTTTCTGTTGAAGCTTTGCCGCCAGGCGGGTTTGGTGTGGATGCGCGACTGGTCGGCCAAATGGCACACGGTCGAACCGCGCCCGGGCCGCTGGGACTTCTCCAAAGTCGACCCGCAGATCGAACGCGTGCGAGCAGCCGGCCTGCGGCCCCTCGTGCTGCTGCCGTTCCCCTCCACGCCCTGGTGCAGCGAAGCGGAGCCGACGAAGATCGCCGAATACGCCACGGCGAACCAATACCAGCGACGCCGCGCCGTGGTCGCCTGTCTGGCCAAAGACGCCAGCCTGTTCCGCAACTACGTGGCACAGGTGTCGCGGCGTTACGCCCGCCGGGCCGGATGGTTCGAGATCATGAACGAACCGCTCTACACCACCTACGCCGTGCCGGTCCGGTTCGGTTACCAGCTCGACGACTACATCCGCTTGCTCAAAGACGCCTACGAAACGATCAAGCCAGCGGCCCCGGAGGCGAATGTGATCGGCGGGATCGGTGCGTGGGTTGAACACGACCTGGTGCAGCAGTTCATCGACGCCGGCGGACTGCGGTGGTGCGATGTGATGGACATACACCTTTATCCGGTGGCGATCGACCCGGAGCTGTACGAACGGCCGCTGGCGGATACGTGGGGAAAAATGCAGCGACGGGGTGAAGCGAAACCGATCTGGCTGACTGAATTCGGCTGCTACGCGGATGACGACCCGTACCTTACACCCAGCCGTATCGGCGATGCGGCCATGAGCCGAGCGAACTGGCCCAGCGAGCGAGAGGCGGCCGAGGCACTGGTACAGACCGCCGCGGTGTTCTTGTCCCACGGCGTACGCAAGATCTTCTTCCACGCTGGCACGTGCGGCACAATCAACGGCCGCGACGGCGGCGGCATATTCTTCGAATACGCCGGGGCGCCTCGCAAGATGTACGTCGCCGTCAGCGTGCTGGCCAACCTGCTCGGCCCGAACCCGCAGCCGGTGCCGTTGACGAAGCCAATGGCCACCGCCACCGGATCGCCCCAACCGTCCCGCCTGCACGCCTATCTTTTCAAAACGCCCAGCGGCGCCGTAGCAATCCTCTGGTCCCGGGCCCACAAACCCATCGAATTCGAACTGCCCGGGACAGTCCGGGCGCTGGACATCATGGGCAACCCGCGTCCCGGAAAAACGCTAAAACCCACCTGCACGCCGATCTACCTGCTGGCACGCGACGCCGCCCTCCTCGCCGCTGTGCTGGAACCGATCATTGACGGCAAACAGTAGCCGGGCTTCAGCACTGTGGCGCAACCGTTGCTCACCGATCACAACCTGCGGGAAGCGAATGTCGCTGAGCTCTTGTGACGTCCGGGACAGCCGTGTCGCTGCCTTCCAGATCCCAACGGCGGACGCCCACATGGGACCACCGCCGGGTGGGACACCGAGCGTGCGCCGGAAACTTGTCCGATTCCCGCGGCCATGGCGGACCGAGGCGGCTCCTTCGCCGCGGTGGCGTCGGCCGCCACGTCCATTCATCCGGGCGGCTCGATGCCGAAGTCGCGGATCGTCAGCAGGCTGGAAAAGGCGTAGCCCCGCCGGCTGAACGCCTCGGCCCCGCCCTCCATGCGGTCCACGATGGCGACGATCCGGTCCACGACAAGGCCGAACTGCTCGGCCCGCTCCGCAGCCGCCAGCGACGAGCCGCCCGTGGTCACCACATCCTCCACAATCACCACGCGCTGGCCCGGCTTGACCGGCCCTTCGATGTACTGGTTCGTCCCGTGTCCCTTGGGCTGTTTGCGGACCATGAAACCGGCCACCGGTGTGCCCCGCACGGCCGACAGGGTGACCACGGCGGCCGTGATCGGGTCCGCGCCGATCGACATCCCGCCCACCGCGTCGGGCATTCCCGTCTGGGCCAGCAGGTCCAGGATCCCCTCGGCCACCAGCCTCGCGCCTTCGGGATCCAGCGTCACCTGTTTGCCGTCCAGGTAATAGGAGGCCTTCTTGCCCGAGGCCAACACAAAATCGCCGAACCGCAAGGCTTTCTCGCGGATCAGCGCCCGCAGAGTATCTCGATCGTACATCGTCCCGACACTCCCATGAGGTTCCATTCGGCTCCCGCCCGGCGGCTGCTGAACTCCTCTTCGTTCAATCGCCTTCAAGCCGTGGGACCGGCATTCGTGACCCTGGACGGCTGCAACGGGCAACGGCGCCCGCCGCACCACCCCCGGGCCGAGCGACGTATGACTGAAAGCGGCCCGGAACGGGTCTCTCTTCAGTCGAGCCTCATACCCGGGGTGTAGCCTTCCCAGGTCGGCAAACATTCTCGCCGAATCCCGAGCGTTCATAAAGCCCCACCAGAGGCTTCCAGCCTCCGAAAGCCTCGCCCAGGCGGCGCAGCACACGCGCGCCCCGCTGGCCCACACCGTGATCGTCCAGTCCTGCGACACGCTCCGACTCGCCGACGTCTACGCCGTCATCGCCTGTTCGCTCGCCAACCCGACGGCCATCGAAGACTATCGGCACCGACGCGAAGAAGCGGCCGATCCCACGCGCCAACGGATCACCAGCTCACAGCAGCAGCTTGGGAACCTGCGCGCAATCCTCGTGGCCCGAGCGAAGGCCATGGAGCAACAGCGTGGCGAGACTGGTCACCGACGAGAACTTCAAGGGCCAAATCCTCCGTGCCCTACGACGCCGTATGCCGGAACTCGACGCCGCCCGCGTTCAAGATATCGGTCTGGCCCGAGCCACTGACGAGCGCATCCTGGCCCGGGCCGCCGCCGAGAACCGCGTGCTGCGGACCCACGACCGTGTCACGATGCCCAATGCAGCCTGCCACCGCGTGCGCGACGGCCAACCCATGCAGGGCGTCTTTGTCGTACACGATCGCATGCCGACTGGACAGGCCGCTGAAGGACTCCTGCTGGCCATCCAGTG
>DQVB01000360.1 GCA_015661985.1 Planctomycetota bacterium
AGAATCCCATCTGGTTGAACTCTGGGGCGACTTTGCCTGCTTTACTCGCCCCGAAATGAAGGTGGAGCGGTATTCCTATCCGTGTCCCACCCCCAGTGCGGCCCGGGGCGCACTGGAAGCCATCTATTTCAAGCCGCAGTTCTACTGGCAGGTCGAGCGGATCGAACTGCTTCGCAGCCCCAGCTACATCCCCCTGCGGCGCAATGAAGTCAAGGACAAGGTCAGCGTGGCCGCGGTCAAGAAATGGATGTCTGGCAAGGCCCGCCCTGAGCCCATCTGGGCCGATGGTGACCGGGACATGCTGGGCACCGACCAGAAAGGGCGCACGCAGCGGCAGACCATGGCCCTGCGCAATCCGCGGTTCCGCATCACGGCCCGCATCGTGCCCCGCCCCGGCCACGAGTCGCAGCAAAAGAGCTTTGACGCCCAGTTTGTGCGTCGCGCCACTCAAGGCAAGTGCTTCCATCAGCCGGCTCTCGGCTGCCGCGAGTTCGTGGCCTTCTTCCGCTACATCGACTCGCCCGACGGCGAGCCCGAGCCGGTCGACTACTCCCAGGACCTCGGCTGGATGCTCTACGACGTCTTCGATCTGCGCCAGGTCAACGGCACCGGCGCCCAGCCGTACATCACGCTGTTTCGCGCGAAGATCGTCAGCGGGGTGCTTGAAGTACCGCCGTTCGAGAGCGACCTGGTCCGCAAGCCCGATCCCGCAAAAGGAGGGGCCAAGTGATGTTGCACGAACTGGTCATTTACGCCCGGCGCGAAGGACTGAAGGTCCAGCCGGGCTTCGAACCCGAGACGATCCGCTGGCTATTGGTCTTTTCGCCTGAGGCCAAGTTCCTGGGCGTGCAGGATCTGGCCGGCGAAGAGCGCAAAAGCAAGGGTCGGGAGTTCGCCGTCTGCCCGGCGGCGCCCAGCAACTGGCTGTTGGCCGGTGGGCGCGCCAATTTTCTGGTGGAGAGTCTCCAAACCGTCGTCTGTTACTGCAAAAGCGAAGACGACCTTCCCAAGGCCAGCGTCAAGCACGCGTTCTTCGTAGATCTGCTGGACCAGGCATCCTCGTCGGTGCCGGAGCTGGCCCCAGTGGCCGCGGCCCTGAACGACCCGGCGGTGCTGGAAACCATTCGCACCCGACTTGTCGAGAACAAGGCCAAACCTACTCACAAGGCGACCCTGGCGATCATCCAGCCCGACGGCACACTCTCGATTTTCGTCCAGCGCGACGACTGGCATGGCTGGTGGCTCCAGTTTTTCCATGGCCTTGACACCCGCGGAGAGGATCCCGGCCCGCGGCCCGCAAAAGGAGGGCCGTCTATGATGCGGTGCTTCTTGAGCGGCGAACTGGTCCACGCTCAGCGCACCCACAACAAGATCAAAGGTCTTGCCGACGTGGGGGGCCAGCCGACCGGCGACGTGCTGGCCGGGTTCGACAAGGACGCGTTTGCCTCCTTTGGGCTCAAACAGGGCGCCAACGCGGCGATGAGCCAGCAGAGCGCCAAGGTCTACTCGACGGCCTTGAACCACTTGATCCGCCATCGCAGCCACCGGCTGGCCGGCACGAAGATTGCCTACTGGTACAGCGGCCACGTGCCGGAACAACTCGATGCGCTGGCCGACGTGCTGGGCGGCATCGATCTGCCCGAGGCCGACGAGACGTCCGAGGACACCTCGCCATCCGTGGCCCGGGAGAAGGCCCAAGCCATGAGCCGTGCCCGCGCCGCCCTGGACGCCATTCGCACAGGTAAGCGGCCGGACCTGGCCGCCTATCGGTACTACGCACTCACGCTTTCGGCCAACGCCGGACGCGTGGTGGTCCGCGATTGGATGGAGGGCAGCTTCGAGGAGCTGGTCACCGCGGTGAATGCTTGGTTCGACGACCTGGCCATCGTCCACCGCCAAGGCCAACACGTGGTGGCCAACCACAAGTTCGCCGCTGTCCTGGCCGCACCCCTGCGCGACCTGAAGGACGCGTCCGCGCCGCTGACGGCCTGTCTGTGGCGGTCGGCTGTCAAGCGGCAGCCCATTCCCCACGAAGTGATGGCCCAAACCCTGGCCCGCGTGCGCATTGACCTCATCCAGGGTGATTCGCCGCGCCACGCCCGGCTGGGCCTGTTGAAAGCCTTTTGCAACCGGAATGAAAGGACCCCCAACATGAAGACCAGTTTGGACGAGTTCGAAACGCATCCTGCCTACTTGTGCGGCAGGATCATGGCCATTCTGGGGCAGATCCAGTATCGGGCCTTGGGAGACGTCGGCGCCGGGGTCATCCAACGCTACTATGCGGCCGCCAGTGCCACACCCGCCCTGGTGCTGGGACGACTCATCCGCACCGCCCAGATCGCCCATCTGCCCAAGATCGAAAGCCCGGGCCTGCGGCAGTGGTTCCAGAACCAACTGACGGAAGTATGGAGCAAGCTGTCCCAGCCGCCTCCCTCTGCCCTCACCCTCGAAGAACAGACCCTCTTTGCCATGGGCTACTACCACCAGTCCGCCCATCGCTCCGAGGCCAAGGATGCCGAAGCGGCCCCTGAGGAAGCGGCAGGGCAGCAATCCAATTCGTGAACAAATGGACCGTCGACCTTGGTTTCCTCCCA
>DQVB01000251.1 GCA_015661985.1 Planctomycetota bacterium
AGGCAGGCGGGGACGATCGACGGGCCGTCGGCGTCGCCGCAGCCAGCAAGGCGGCCAGGGCCAGGAGTCTGAGGATCGGTACGGGGTGCCGAACCATGAGGGATCTCCGGGGCGCGCGGAGCGGTGGCTCAGCGGGGTTTCTTTTTCGACAGGCCCGTCGCTTCCGCTCGTTCGTCGCTGCCTTGGGACGATTCGTTCTGTCCGCCCTCACTGCGAGCAGCCGGTTTTTTCTTCTGGCCCGATGTCGACCTGCCGCTGCCAGCCTTGCTGCCACCCTCACCCGCCGCTGACGAGATGGCCTTGGGCTCCTGTTGGCCTGTCCGCTCCGAGGAACTCGCTTCCGCTTTTCGTCTCTTCTCCGACTGATCGGCCCGAGGCTGGTCCGATCCCGCAGCCGCCTCCGCTTGGGCAGCCTTCCTGGCCCGGCGTTTGGGCAGGCGGTCGCGGCAATCGGGGTCGATCTCCAGAAGGATGTCGCGCAGCCGGCTGGCGTAGGGGTTCGCTACGAAGTCGGCGCCCATCTGGTGCAGCAGAGAGCCGAACTCCATCCCTTTCGCTTTGGGAATGGCCCGTTCCAACCCGGGCACGAGGCCCGCCTGTTGGTCCTGCTCGCTGGCCAGGCCGACCAGCCGGAGCACCTGGAAGCTTCCCTCATCGACGGGAATGGCGTGGCCTCCCAGGGCGGTTTGCAACACGTAGGCCACGCTGAAAGGCGTCGTGCCGTCGATGGCCTTGAGTTTCTCAGTGGCCGGGCCGAGGTTCGTCTTCCTCAGTCCTTCCAGGTCGAAACTGTAGGTCGATTCGAACACATGCTGCAGCACCCGCTTGACGCGGTGGGCGGCGGCCGCCGGGTCGGGCAGACGGGGCATGACCTCGGCCAGTTCCCGGACCGTGCTCACGCGGACTTCGTTCCAGTCGAAGAAGTTGTGCACCAATCCCAGGAATGCCTCGTCCGCCGCATCGTAATGGGCATTTTCCAGGCAGCAGGCCAGCAGCAGCTGCTCCAAGACCGGCCGTTGCGTATCGGGCGAGACCGGCTTGTAATGCTTCTTCAAGATGCGGTGGAGCCTGGTGAACTGAGCGGTTCGACTCGTTGAGGACATAGTGCGGGCCGTTTCACAGCAAAGGGAAGGCACCCCGGGAGCAATGGGCGATGGGCGTCACGGACGGGGGCAGTGTCGTGGGGCGGTTCACTCCCTTTCGGCGCCGGGGGGCGGATGGATCGATTCGGAAGGGGGCGCCGCCGGGGCATCGTCGGCGCCGGACGACGTCGCAGCCTGCGCATCGCTCGCCGGCAGCCCCTCCGGGGCAGCCTCGTCCTGATCGGCCTGGGACGGAAGCACCTGGGCCAGGATGCGGGAAACTTCGATCGATTTCTTGACCCCTTGGTCCAGAAGGAAAACGATTCTCGGCGTATAGCGGAGCTCCAGCCGTTCGGCACAGAGGGCCTGCAGATAGCCCGACGCGCTGCGCAACCCCCGCAGACTCAACTGCTGCCGCGGCTCGTCGCCCATGACCGATACGTGCACCTTCGCATGGCGGAGGTCGGCCGAGACCTCCACGTAGGTGACCGTCACGTCGCGGATCCGCGGGTCCTTCAGTTCCGTGAGTATGGCCATGCTGACCACCTCGCGGATCGCTTGAGCCACTTTGAGGGCACGTCGGGAAGCCATAGCAGTTGGGACAATAAACCAGAGAACACGCCCACCAAATCACCGTGCGCGGTTCGGCCACACTCCCAGGGAAAAATCCAAAAGTCGAAATCCCGAATCCGAAGCAAGTCCGAAGGCGCGCAATTCGAATGCCAAGAACACAGAACCCCGTCCTGTGGTGTCCATGCGATGGGGCAGTGGCTTCTTCGTTTGAGGCATTTGGATTTCGGATTCTGTGCTTGTTTCGGGCTTGGGTGCTTCGTATTTCGCCGTTTCGGCCGAGCCGTCTGTGGTGGAACGGCGCACGGTCATTCAGAGCGTTCGAGCCACCTCCTCGATCTTGTACGCCTCCAGGATGTCACCTTCCTTCAGGTCGTCGAAGCCCCGGAGCTTCATGCCGCATTCCAGACCTTCGCGGACTTCTTTGGCGTCGTCTTTCTCCCGTTTCAGCGACTCCAGCGGGTAATCGCCGATCACACGGCTGTCGCGGATCACACGGATACGAGAGTCTCGCGGGATGTGGCCGGCCAACACGCGGCAGCCGGCCACGGTGCCCACACGGCTGATGCGGAACGTTCGCTGCACCAGGGCGCGGCCCAGTTCCAGCTCTCGTTCCTCGGGCTTGAGCATCCCTTGGAGGGCGGCCCTCAGGTCCTCGGCCACTTCGTAGATGATGTCGTAACGACGGATCTGGACGCCCGCCTGTTCGGCCAGCGTCCGGGCCTTTTCGTCGGGCACGACGTTGAAGCCGATGATCACCCCATCGGAGGCATCGGCCAGGTGCACGTCGGCTTCGGTGATGCCGCCCACAGTGGCCTGGAGGATCTTGATCTGGACTTCCGGGTGTTCCAATTTCTCCAGCTCCTTGCGGATGGCTTCGATGGAGCCGCGTACGTCGGCGCGAAGAATGATGTTGAGCGTCCGGACTTGCTCCTCCTCCATCCGGTCGAAGAGGTTCTCCAGGGTGATGTGGGGCTGGGCTTGGGCCAGCTCCTGCCGGCGAGCCCGCTGGGCGCGCCGCTCGGCAATCTGACGGGCCTCGGAGATGTCGTCCAGCACGTAGAACCGGTCGCCCGCATCGGGCGGTTGATCCAGGCCGATCAGGTTGACGGGCATGGAGGGCCCGGCCTGCTGGTGTTTCTTGCGGGGATTGAGCGTATCGTACATGGCCTTGACCCGGCCGTGGCCGATGCCGCAGACCAGCACGTCGCCCACGCGCAGCGTGCCTTTCTGAACCAGGACCTTGGCCACCACGCCACGCCCCGGCTGGACTTCCGCCTCCAGACAGACGCCCGTGGCGGGCCGATCCGGGTTGGCCTTCAGCTCGTGCAGTTCCGCCACGGTCAACACCGTGTCCAACAGCTCGTCGATGCCCTCACCCGTGAGGGCACTGGTCCGCACCACCTCGACGTCCCCGCCCCATTGGCTGGGCAACAGCTCGTTGGCAGCCAACTCCTGAAGGACTCGGTCCGGGTTCACCCCGGGCAAATCGATCTTGTTCAGGGCCACGACGATGGGCACCCCCGCCGCCTTGGCGTGGCTGATGGCCTCTTCGGTCTGGGGCATCACCCCGTCGTCGGCTGCCACAACCAGCACGGCGATGTCGGTGCAGTGGGCGCCCCGAGCCCGCATGGCGGTAAACGCTTCGTGCCCGGGGGTATCCACGAAGGCAATGGGGTGACCGTCCTTCTCGATCTGGTACGCCCGAATGTGTTGGGTGATCCCGCCCTTCTCACTGGAAACCACGTCGATCCCCAAGACGCGATCCAACAGCGACGTCTTGCCGTGATCGACGTGTCCCAAGAAGGTGACCACCGGGGGGCGAGGCTTCAGCGCCTCGGGCGGGTCCTCCCGCTGGGCTTCGGCCAACAGTCTCTCTTCGGGATCCACCTCCTGGCGCAGTTCCACCTCGACGTCCAACGAGGCGGCCAACAGTTCGGCGGTCTCCGTGTCCAGGTCGGAGTTGATGTTGAGCATGACGCCCAGTTCGAGCAACTTGGCCAGGATACGGGGGGCGGGCAGGCCAAGGGCTTCGGCGAAAGAACGGACCGTGCAGGGCAACTCCACGACCACGGCGTGCTTGCGGGGCGCCGCGGTGCTCGCCCTGCCGGTACGCCGCAGGCGCCGGATCTGAGGCGTCGGAGTGGGGGGGACCAGGTCTTCGTCTTCGGTCTGTTTGCGCCGCTCGCTGGCCGCCCGTCTGCGGCGCAACTGGCGCTGTTCGCGGCCCCCCAGCCGGCCCAGGTCTTCGTCGATCGTCACTTCCCGTTTGCCCCGTTTGCCTCGCTCGCGCCCCGGAACGCCCGGCTCGCCTTTTCCCCGCTCCACGCCCTCCTTGGCCGCCGTCTTCTGGGCCGCTTTGCGTTTTTCCTCCTGCTTGCGGAGGTGTTCGGCCAGCGGTTGGGCGCCGGCCTTGCCGGCCCGGATGGCATCGGCCGGCAGCTTCATGTCCGGTTTCTGCGGCGCCGGCTCCTGGGGCTTGCGCTTGGCGGGCGGCTGCTTGGCGGTAGGGATCGGGGCCAGTTTGATGGCCGGCGAGGGCTTGGATTTGTCCGCGGCCTTGGCCGGCCGCTTCTCGCTGGGTTTGGCCGGGGGTTTCTCCTCAGGCGGTGCCTCCGGCTTCTCGGCCGCCTTCTCACCAGCCTTGCCAGCAGGGACGGGCGCCTCTTTGGCCCGCTCCGGTGGCTTGTCCGGGCCAGCGGCCTTTGCCGACGGCGCCTTTGCGGTTGGCTGGGGCGGCTGGGGCGAGGGGGTGGCCGGAGGCGGGGCCGCCGGTTTTTCCACCGGAGGCGGGCCCTTTTCCGCTGGACGAGCGGGCTTCTCGGCCGGTGGGGCCGGCTCCCTTGCTCCCGAGGGCTTGGCGGGTTTGCCCAGCACGGAGGGTTTCTTCTCGCTCGTCCCGGCCGGCGGGATGTAATCTTCGCGTCGCAACACGCCGGCCGAAGGGGCCCTGGCGCCGGGGCGCCGCGCTGCGGCCGTCCTTGAACCCTGTTTCTTGCCGGCCTCCAGATGCTCCTTGATCAGGGCAACCTCTTCGTCCGACAAGCTGGCCAGCGCAGACCCTTTGCCCTTGATCCCCAGGGTCTTACACAGATCGACCAGGGCCTTGTTATCAAGCTTCAGCTGTTTGGCTAACGCGTAAATGCGAACTGGCAACGCAATCTCTCCCGCGGCCCCCCTGGATCCGGCCCAGCGGAGCCTGAAACATGTTCAATCACTGTCGGTCCATCTGGCAGTTCCTCCTCTGACACGCACAGCCGGCCGGGACCCAGGGACTGGCCGCCGTTGTGCCCTCCGGGCCAGCCCTCCCGGCGCGGCGATGAAGCCCGGCGCCTACCCTTCCGCCGGCTGATGATTGGCCGTCTGCTGCGCCCCTCCGCCCATCGACTCGCCGTTCGGCCCTTCCGCTGTACCCGCGCTGATCGACTCGCTGCCCTCGGCGCCCCCCGAGTTCCCCACGGCGGCCGGCTCTGCCTGCCCCGTATCCGCCTGCGCATCCTCCGCCCCAGCTTCCGACCCAGCCGCTGCTGAAGCCGCCCCGGCCTGTTCCAGCCGCTCCCGCTCGCGCTGGC
>DQVB01000092.1 GCA_015661985.1 Planctomycetota bacterium
AGGCGACGCCGCGCGCGTGCAGGCCCTCGCGGACGCGATGCGGAAGGTCGGCCAGCCGTTCCACCTCCTGTGCATCGGTCCCGCCACGAACGCGGCACTTCTGCTTACGCGCAATCCAGGCATCGCCAAGCAGTGGCTCACCGTCACCTGCATGGCCGGGCAACTGCGACGCGAACCGGAATGCAACGTGCGGCTGGATCCCGAAGCGGCGCGCATCGTGTGCGAAAAACTTCGGCCCCGGCTCGTCGGCATGGAGGCCATCGGCCCGGCCATCCCGCGCCGGGAGGCTGAAGTCGCGCTCGATCCTGGCGACCCCGCGTCCGCGTTTCTGCTCAAGTGCTACGAGCGCTACCGGGCGCACGCGGACTGGTCAGGCATCCCGCTTGAGCGCCGGCCGCTCACGGTGTTCGATCCCACCGCGCTGCTCTCGCTCTTGCGGCCCGACGCGTTCGGCTTCCGGCCCGTGCACTTGATCGTAGAGAAAGGCGGCGCGTTCCGCCTCGACGATCGCGGCGCACGGGTGAGTTACGCCTTTTCCTCCGATTGGGACCTTCTCAAGCCGCTGATCCTCGAGGGGCTGCGCGGGGCGGAGAAGAAGTGATGACGAACCGGTGCGCGCTCGTGGGCGAACGGCCGGCGTTGCTGGGGGGCGAAATCACGTGGACGCGCTACCGCAACCGCAGAGCGCTGCGTCATCTCAAGCAGGCATGGGGCGACAAGCTGGAGGTTGGGAGCGAAGACTCGCTGTTTTTCTGCGATCCCGACGCACCCGCGGCTCTTGGGTCCATCATCTCCTCGCTACTTCGCGTGGGTGAAGCACCGCTCAACGTCGGCGCCGCCGGCAACCGACCCGTCTTTCCGCCGGATCGCGATGTGGAAGACCACGTCTTCTGCCTGTTCGAGTTCCCCGCCCCGGGTTACAAAGCGGATCACCCCGTCGATTCGCTCAAGAAGATCGGCGTCGCCTACGCTTCGATCAACGGCAACGGCTTCGGCGGCTACGGCGAAACGGTATTCGGCACCGAAGGCACCCTCGTCTTGGAGCGCGAGCAGGAGGCCCTGCTGTACCGGACCTCCAACACGCTGAGCAAGGTCAAGCTTGCGAAGGACAAGGATCGCCCGGCCAAACTCGACTTGGACGACCGGGGCGACGAGGTCTCGGCGGCCGTCGCCACCCAGGCCCTGCAGGACATCAGCCGCGGCTACACCGAGGAAGAGGAGCACTGGGCATGGTGCATCCGCAATCCCGACAGCGAATTGCCGCCTCGCTGCGGCCCCAAGGTGGCGTTGGGCGACGCGGTCATCGCTCTGACTACGAACGCCGCCGCCCGCGAGGGCAAGCGGATCGAATTCAAAAAGGAATGGTTCGATCCGGCCAGCGACGAGACCCCCGAGGGCGAAAAGCCGGATCTCTCCCGGTACGCTTGAACCGCCCGTCCGCGCCGGGTATCCTACCAGCTTCGTAGAATCGCCCGAGTAAGAGTGCTGCTCCCGGAACCCAATTGCCGGTAAAGAAGGAGAACCCCGCAGGACTCAGGGCATGGGGTCAGACCTTGTTTTTTGTTTTGTCCGATAGTTGCAGCTCGAGTTTGTGAACATCTTTCCGCAATCGGGAGTCCGTCTTGAGCTGTCGATCAATCCGGCGCGTGAGATTGCTGACGCTCTCTGGACGCCCCAAGCCCAAGGGAACGCACAGCTCTCTCAGCGTGGCGGATGTCATCCGGCGAGCCAGCCACGCAGCGACGGCGCGGGCGATGTGCCCATTCCCGCGACTGCTGAAGATGGCTGGATCCACCTCATAGTACTCACTCACCGCAGCAAACACCGAATCCACATCCAGCGACCGAAGTAATCGCGCTCGCGGCACTTCGTCGGCAAATCGGGGCGATTTCATCTCCTGACGAATTCTGTCGATGAATTCCTGGCGCCCGAGGAGCCACCCATGCGCCGCAGCGGCGAACGGGTTTTCTGGTGGCGACTTCACACCTTGTTCCACATGACGACGATAGGCAACCGACGCATCCGATCCGCCAAGTTCCCCTTGCCACGCGTCCAGAGGCACATCGTAAGCCACCCATGACAATCGTTTTCGCTTATCCGCGAAGCCCCCATAACTGGACCAAGGAAACTCCCGTGGGTGAAGGGCCAAGGGCCGCTTTCCACGAACAGGATTCAAATGGATGTAGCGACTCACCGTCCAGAAATAGCTTTCATCTTCCACAAGTTCGCCTTTGAAGCGACCCTGGAAGAGATGGCCTGGGCGCCGGTGTCGTTTCGCAAACCCGTTGGCATAGCTCGACAGCAATCGTTGCATCCCACGCGAGAGGTTGGGTCGCGGCGTGCGAAAAAACAAATGGAAGTGATTTGGCATCAAGCAAAACGAGAACAACTCCCAGCCACAGCGAAGGACCGTCTCCTCCCAATCCTTGAGGATCTTCTCCCAATCGTGGTCGTTGAGAAAGATCGCCTGCCTCGCCTTGCCACGCGACATGACATGATAAATCGCTCCCTCGTATTCGATGCGTAAGGGGCGAGCCATGCGATGAATTTGACAGCGCAAACTCGCTTTGTCAACAAGAAACAAGGTCTGACCCCCGCGTTCGTCAACTTTCTCCTCGGCGGCGAACCGGTCTTCGACCAGCGTCTCGAGTCGAGCCGCCAGCGCGCCGACCAGCGCCAGATCAACGCCGGGTTCGCCAAGGACTTCGACCAGTTGCTCCATCAGTTCGCGGGGCTCATGCCGCGGCCGTCGTCTCGCTTTTTCGGCCCGCCTTCGGTCTCTCCGACTTGCCATCCTCACCCTCCTGGCCCTGACACCGAAGCCTCGACGGGCCTCTGCGCCCTGGGCAGTTGCGCTCCGCAGAGCGATGTCATCGCGGAATCGCCAGCCGCGCAATCTCGCAAGCATCTGTCTCGCCGAGGGCCGAGTTGAGTTGAATCTACACCCGGGCACTAGCCGCAGTCAAGCTTCACACCCATCGATTGGGTGGTTCGAGGCCCCCTGTCCGGAAAAGTCTGTGCCAATATGGGAGCTGCTGGCAGGAACGACTGCCGAGGTCCTCCCTGTTCCTCAACGCCACTGACGTCGACACCGGTCGCAACCACAGCTGTGCAGCAAACAGCTTTGCAGGAAGTGGAAAACCCCGTTGGGCTGATCTCTCGAACAACCCAACGGAGTTGTGTCACAGGCTCCCGCCGCGGGCAAACCGGGGATTGCAGGAGCCTGCCGGGATGAGCGCGGTTCGGCGTTCGCTATCGGCGTCGGCCGCCGCGTGGTTGTCCAGCGGCGGACGGCATGCGAAGGCTCCGGTCAGTGAGATTCGCCTGCCCCGCGCCCCGCCCTTGCCCGTTGCGCATCTGCCTCCGCCATTGCTGCTGGAGCAACTGTTCTTGGCGCCATTGTTGTTGGGCCGCGTTCAGGTTCTGTGCGTCCCACAGCTGTAGAGCTTCTTGCCGCCGCATTTGCATGCGCCGCATCTGCATCTGCTGGCCGGCTTGGGGATTCACGCAACCGCCCTGGCCTCCCTGTCCTTGCCCGCACCGGCGCCGATACTGGTATTGCATCGATGTTGCGCAGAACCAGGTCGTCCGTGTTCACTGTGAGGTATTCTACAGGACTGGCTCCGATTCGTTTGGCGCCTTGAACGACAACCAGCACGAACAGGCTTGCGAGCAAGACCGTGTACGCCACGCCGACCACCTTCTGCCCGACGGGGTCCGACGTCAGCAGCTCGGGGATGTTGGTCGCGCGGAGGAACGTGTGGTTGGCGATGAACCCGTCGATGGCGCCCTGGAAGTACACGTAGGGCAGGTATCCGAAGTAGAACCCAATCAACCCGACGATGCCCGTCAGGTATCCGAGACCGACGCGGCCATAGGTGCGGATCTCGCAGCCGATCATGAAGACGCTGCCGATAGCCAGACACGGAGCGGCCAACAGGTGGCCGATGTGCAACCCCCATCCTTGCGGCTTGGGGGCTGCGTTAGGAACGGGCCAGCCAAACCCCAGCCACATCACCAGCACGGCGATATTCAGCACCAGGATGGCGGCCAGGACGCCCGAAACAGGCAACAACGCCTGAAACATCCGTTGGGTGACGACCGGGATGTTCAGTTTGCGGTAGTGCGATTCCGGAACGAGCAGTGATTCCGGCGCCATCAGCCCGCACTCGGTGCCCACGCCCGCCTTGGCAATGCCAAACCCCAAACACGCGCCGGCGATGAGGCGGATGATGTTGGGCCACAGCGGCCCTGAACCCAAAGCCTGGCCGGAAGCTCCGAAGAAACCGGTGTAGAGCGAAGAAACGATCACCACGGCGACGATGGACCAGGCGCCCATGCGGAGCCAACTCTTCCACGGATTGTACTTCTCGTCCAGCACCAGGCGGTGGTCGTCGTCCAGTCCTGCGTTGCGGCAGGTCTGGCACACGGAGCGCGTCTCCTGGTGCTTGAAATACGGCCCGTACCCGAGCCTGGCGACCAGCTCGAAAGCCAAGAACGCGAACGGCAGCCCCAGCACGGCGATTGTCCAGCTGGCGACGCTCATCACGGCCAGTCCGCCGAAAATGTGATGCGTCGTGCATCCGGGCCCCAACCGCGTTCCGAAGCCAAAAATGATTCCTCCCAAGAAGGCGACAAGCAGCATGCCGGGGGAGTACTTCACCCAATTGCGGCTTTCTCCCTCCAACCGTCCCACCAGCCACGCCCCCAATAGGGCTCCGATGATGATCCAGTGAACGTCCGGCGAATACACCTTGGAGATCGTGCTCGTGTGCGTGATGTTCGCCTCTACTGTGGAGAACATCTTCGCCAACCCGGTCGTCACAGGGATGAACTTCCCGAACGTGAGGAAGTAGATGGCCTCGCCAAGACCCACTACGGCTCCTCCAACAGCGAACGGCCACTGTCGTTTCCAAAACGAGTTTTTCCTGTTCTCATCCGCCATGTTCTTCTCCTTTCCAAAGGGATTGCGGCAATCGCGGCGCTGCCTTCCACGTTCGGGCGGCGCCGTTACGTAGTCTCGGGGAATTCGCTCAATCTGGCGGCTCGTTGCAGGTCAGGCCGCGCCGCCGCGTCCAGCGGACTTTCCGGCGGGCGGAATCCGCGCGCCCAGATGATTTGTTCCTGCTCGATGAGCTGCACGTCGGTGTCGCAAAAGGCGGTTTTCTTAAGCAGTCCGCGCACTTCCTCCGGGCGGAAATAGTCGACGCGACACAGCCTTTCGGCCGCTGCTCCTTGCAGAAAATCGACAATCACGATCTCGCCGCCCGGGCGCAAAACGCGATAGGCCTCTTCGAGCACTCGGAGCGGCTGTTTGGCGCGGTGTAGAGTCCACATCATGACGACGGCGTCCTTCGAGCTGTCGCGGACGAAATAGTGGAGCCGACTTGCGACGCCTCGGATGCAGCGAACGAGGCCTCCAGGCGAGCAGTCGCGCCGCGCGGTCAACTCGCCCAGCGCGGTTTCGACTCCCGTAACCCGCTGGCGATACGTCTTGGCGAGATAGCGGTGCAGGTCGGGCGCCCCGCAGCCCAAGTCGAGGATTCGGCCGGCCAGCCGCAGTTCGCGCCCGATCCGCCAAAACAGCCGTTGTTTGAGTTCATCGCGGACGTCCGACCACTCAGCCAAACGCGACCCTCGCCTCGGCCCGCGCGGGGCGGTCCCCGGCGGCAAGCTTGTCCCGCTTGACACGGGCAGCGTGTGGTTCACCATGCGGTTCGCCTCCTACTCCTACAGCGCCTTCTCGCCCTCGCCCCATGACTCGTCGCAAAAGGCGCTTCCCGCGGCTCCAAAAACCAAACCGGTGGTGGGTCAGTGCAAGGGGCGCGCCGAAAAGGTCCCAGCGTCGGACTGCGGCCCGAACTCTCTGCTAGAACACGGCTTACGGCAATTGGCGACCCTAAGAGTGAGTCGCAAAGTGCGACTTCAGGGAAGGCAAGGCGGTCGCAGAGTGCGACTGGAAGGTGCACTGGGGCTAGGCGCCGTCGGCGGGGACGTCGATGCCGAGCGCCTTGATCTTGCGGAACAGCGTGGCGCGATGGATGCCGAGCGCCTGGGCCGCGGCGTCCCGATTGCCGCCGTGCCGCCGCAGCGTCTCGGTGATGTGCATCGCTTCCATTTCCCGCAACGTGACGTTGGCCACTCGTTCCGACACTCCGGCGGCAGGACCGCCGTGAAGCTCGGGCGGCAGATGGCCAACGTCGATGAGGCCTCCAGAACAGAGCACAAAAGCGTGCTCGATGATGTTCTCCAGTTCGCGAACGTTGCCCGGGTATTCGTACTGCATCAAGGCCAACATGGTTCGTTGCGATACGCCAGTGATGTTCTTTCCTTGCAGCGCGTTGAACTTGGAAATGAAGTGTTCGACCAGGAGGGGAACGTCCCCGCGCCGCTCGCGAAGCGGCGGCAACCGGAGCCGGATCACTTTGATGCGGTAGTAAAGATCCTGGCGAAACGCCCCTTCGCGGACGCGCTGGCTGAGATCCCGATTCGTGGCGGCGATCACCCGCACATCCGCCCGGACAGGCTCCACCGAGCCGAGGGGCTCGAAGACGCGTTCCTGCAGAACGCGAAGCAGCTTCGCCTGCATGGCCGGGGAGACATCGCCGATTTCGTCCAGGAGAATCGTCCCGCCCTCCGCGGCTTCAAATCGGCCTGGTTTGTCGCGCTTCGCATCCGTGAAGGCGCCCGCCTTGTAGCCGAACAACTCCGATTCCAGCAGCGTGTCGGGCAGAGCGCTGCAGTTGATGGCGACAAACGGCTTCTCGCGCCTGGGCGAAAGGTCATGGATGGCGCGCGCCATGAGCTCCTTGCCCGTGCCGCTCTCTCCTTCAATCAACACGGTGGTAAGGCTCTCGGCGACTCGCGGGATGATCTCCAACACCCGCCGCATCGCGTCGCTCCGCGCTACAATGTCCCCGAACGTGTACTTTCGCTCCAACTCTTTCCGAAGCCGTTCTATCTCGCTCAAATCGCGAAAAGTCTCCACTCCCCCAATGACCTCGCCCTCGCGGTCCTTGAGCAACGCTGTCGAAATGCTGATCGGGATGCTTCGCCCCTCAGCATTGACGATGTAGCATCCCTGGCAGACCACGGGGCGGCCGGTCTCAATCGTCTCCCGCAGGGCGCATTCTTTTTCGCAACGACTTCCGCGGAGCACATCATAGCAGCGCCGCCCAATCGCCTCGGAGCGAGCCACGCCCGTGATCTTCTCGGCGGCCCGGTTGAAGCAGGTGATGCGGCGCTCCATGTCGACAGTGAAAACGCCGTCGGCGACGCAATCGAGCATGATGTCGCGGATCTGCTCTGGACACATTTCGCTCATCAGAGACATCCCCTTCCATAA
>DQVB01000690.1 GCA_015661985.1 Planctomycetota bacterium
CCCCGACGGCAGCCCCTGCCGCCCACCTCCAGGTCTACCTTGATCACGGCCAAGCTCTGGCTGATCGGCCATCGGCGATCCCTCCGTATACTATCGGCCGAGCCGTCCCCGTTGGACAGCGTCACGTTGTCACTGTTTCCGCTCGCAACTTGTTTTGGTGACAGTACTTGCACACAGGCGGCATACCGAATCGGAGCCTGGTTCTGTTGAGGCTGGCTTTGCTGCGCCTTGGAAGCGAAAGAGGCTCGGCTCGGAGAGCCAAGCCACAGAGGCGCCAAGCCGCAATCATGGCGGCGCCCAATTATAGTGCCGCGTTCCAGCGTCGCACACCGTCTGGCGAAGGAGCGTCCCCGAACGGCACGATCATGTCCCAGTCTGCCGGCGGGGGCGCGACAGGGCCGGTGTGTGCAGGAGGCAACTTGCCCTACTTGGCCTGGCTTCTCCAATTCGCCTTGACAGGGCCCATCCGGCCGGCTACTTTCCCGCCTCTCGTTGTGCCTTATTCCCACTGACCACTGCTGTGCGTCCATGTCGCGTTGTCTTGTCGGCCTGTGTGCTGCCGCCCTGGTACTTTCGGCCATTGCCTGCACGCCGTGGTCGAAACGCCACACCTCGCCGTTGCGCCCGGCCCAGATGTCTCCGGACAGTGTGGTGTTGGAAGTGTTCTTTGTCCGATTCCCCTTTGGTGATTCGGAAGCCAACGGCGCCCTATGGCAGGAGGTGGACGAACAGCATTTCCCCCCCGTGGTGCGTCGTGAACTGGTGCGCAACGGCTTTCGGGTCGGAGTGGTGGGGCCCCAACCCCCGGCGCCGCTTGCCCGCCTTTTGGCCCTTGGCGACCAGCCCCCGGGTCCGCTGGGGGAGGAGACCACCTCCGGGGACCAGTTGGGCGAGGAGCCGGCCGTCAGCGGCTGGCATTCCCAGTGTCGGGCCGGTCGTCGCCTGGAGATCGCCGCATCGAAGCTTTACCCGGAGCTGTGCCTGCTGATCCCTGACGAGGGTGGGCTGTGCGGCGAGAGTTACCGGAACGCCCAGGGCATATTGGCCGTCACTCCCGAGTTGGAGAGGGACGGCCGGGTACGGCTCCAGGTGGTCCCGGAGCTGCATTACGGCCAGGCGCGGCAGCAGCCCGTGCCGGCCCGCGGCGGCTTCCGACTCGAGGTTCGGCGTCCGCGCCGGGTCTTCGACCAGCTGGGTTTCGCCGCCACGCTGACGCCGGGCCAGATGGTCCTGGTCGGCTGTTTGCCCAACCGCCCGGGGAGTCTAGGGCACCATTTCCTTACGCAAGTGCGTAATGGCCAGCGGGAGCAGAAACTGCTGGTCATCCGTCTTGCCCAGACACAACACGACGACCTGGTGGTCCCGGTCCAAGAGATCCCGCTGGACGACCTGCCGGCGGACGAGTGACGCGGTTCGGCATGGCTGGATGAGCCCGGCGCTGGTTGGGGTGGCTCACGATTCTGCGGCTTCGCCGGTGGCGTAACCTCCCGCCGGCCTTGCACGGGCCGGGCCGAGGGGGCAAGATCGGTAGTCGTCCCGGGGAGGTTCTGCCCGGGCGCCAGCCCGTGGGCGAAGGCCCGGGCGGGCCGGGCAGAAGGCGCCGCGTGCGGCCCGTATCGCTCAGCGTTCATTCCGAATGGGATAACCGCCTCGAAGCCCCAAGCGGCTGCCTGACCGTGTGCCGGGTCTATTGCCGTTTCCTGTGACGTGTGTTTGACGACCGGATTTGACCCCATGAAAGATCATGAGTGAACCTGACCGTTCCGACCAATTGGAGGCCCTTGTGCGCTCCGTTCGCCGACAGCTGGCGCGCGTGACTGTCTGGCTGGTGGCCATCACCCTGGTCCTGGTGCTGTTGACCATGTCTGTCTACGGCAGCCTGGTGAACTATTTCGGCGCCGAGCCGTTGATGTACGGCAGCACGCTGGCGGGGGCCGCGCTGGTGGGGTTTGCCGCGGGGTGGTTGGCCCGGCCCAGGCGGTAGAGGCGCAGCGGGTCTTGGCGCCGTGGAAGGTGAAGGTGCCGGGGTCATTCTTCTTCCTGGCGGAGGCGGGCCAAGACGCTGTAATCTTCCAACGTGCTGGTGTCGCCCACGCTCTCTCGGCCGGCGGCGATGTCGCGCAGCAGGCGTCGCATGATCTTGCCGCTGCGTGTTTTGGGCAACGCCGTGGTGAAGCGGATATCATCGGGCACGGCCAAGGCGCCGATTTCGCGGCGGACATGGTCCTTCAGTTCTTGGCGCAGCTCGTCGCTCGGTTCTGCGTCGCCGGTGAGCGTGACGAACACGGCCACGGCTTCTCCCTTGATTTCGTGCGGTCGGCCCACGGCGGCCGCTTCGGCCACAGCCGGGTGGCTGACCAGCGCCGATTCAATTTCGATGGTGCTCAGCCGATGGCCGGAGACGTTCAGCACGTCGTCCATGCGGCCCATGATCCAGTAGTATCCGTCCTCGTCGCAGCGGGCGTTGTCGCCGGTGAGGTATTGGCCGGGCACCTTGCTCCAGTATTGCATCCTGTAGCGTTGCTCGTCGCCCCAGATACCGCGGAGCATCCCGGGCCAGGGGCGTGTGATGGTCAGCCAGCCGCCGCGGCCGGGGGGCACTGGCCGGAGGTCTTCGCCCACGATCTGGGGGACGATGCCCGGCAGGGGCTTGCAACAGCTTCCCGGCTTGGTGGGGATGGCTCCCGGCAACGGGGTCATGAGGATGCCGCCGGTCTCCGTCTGCCACCAGGTATCGACGATGGGGCAGCGGCCGCCGCCGATCTTGGTGTGGTACCACATCCAAGCTTCCGGGTTGATCCCCTCGCCCACGGTACCCAGCAGCCGGAGGCTGGACAGATCGTGCTTGTCCACCCACTGATCGCCCCAGCGGATGAAGGAGCGGATGGCCGTCGGCGCGGTATAGAAGACGTTGACCCCATGTTGTTCGATCAGTTGCCAAAAGCGGCCTTCGTCGGGCCAATTCGGGGCGCCTTCATACATGAGCACCGTGGCGCCGGCACTGAGCGGGCCGTAAACGATGTAGCTGTGACCGGTGATCCAGCCGATATCGGCGGTACACCAGAACAGATCGGAATCGCGGATATCGAAGACCCACTCGAACGTCTTCTTCACGTACAGGTTATAGCCGGCCGTCGTGTGTTTGATGCCTTTCGGTTTTCCAGTCGAACCGCTGGTGTAGAGCAGGAACAAGACGGTTTCGCTCTCCAGGGGTTCGGCGGGGCAGTCGGCCGGGGCCTGGGCCATCAGTTCGCCCCACCAGAAGTCGCGGCCCGATCGCATGGGCACGTCCGCCCCGGTGCGCCGGACGACCACGCATTTTTCCACGGTGGGTGACTTCTCCAGCGCCGCGTCGACGGTTTGCTTCAAGGGCAGCTGTTTGCCTCGCCGCCAGCCGCCGTCGGCGGTGATCTGCAGCTTGGCCGTGGCGTCCCGGTTGCGGTCGGCGATGGCCTCGGCCGAGAAGCCGGCGAAGATGACCGAATGGATGGCCCCGATGCGCGCACAGGCCAGCATGGCGATGACCAGTTCGGGGATCATCGGCATGTAGAGCGAAACCACATCGCCCTGTCCCACGCCCAGGCCTTTGAGCACATTGGCGAAACGGCACACCTCCTGGTGCAGCTCACCGTAGGTGAGCACCCGGTTTTCCCCGAGCGGTTCGCCTTCCCAGACGATGGCCCGTTTCTGCTGCCTTTCGGTGCCCAGGTGCCGATCCAAACAGTTGTAGGAGACATTCGTCTGGCCACCCGCGAACCATTGGGCGAACGGCTCGTTCCACACGAGCACCTCCTCGAAGGGCCTGAACCAATGCAACTCGCCGGCCAGACGTCCCCAGAAGCCCTCGGGGTCCTCCAGGGCTTCCCGGTACATCGCCTCGTACTGTTCCGGCGACTTGATCCGCGCCTGCTGGACGAACTCCGGCGGTGGAGAGAACAGGCGCTCTTCGCGCATCACACTGTCGATCTGGCCAGATTCCGCTTTCGCCATACTCGGCCACCTCCATTTGTTCTTGCGGGGGGGAAGCTGACAGGATTAGAGGTTTCTCAAGCCACGGCGGTCCCGTGGCTCAGTAGATCAACACTCCGGCACCCAGCGCCGCGGCAGAAGGTGTAGGAATCGGTTTCCTCCAGAAATCGGCGGTGATGCGTTGTACGGGCCCGGCATGGTCGGCGACGCCGAGCCGGCCCATTCGTGGACGGCTCGATTGTACGGAGATCCCGGCGCCGCGTCAACGCAACAGGGTCAGCCAGCCAACGCGGCCTCCGGGAGGCGGACCCCGAGGGCGTGGCCTCGGCACGCGGGGTCGGCCCGCCCGGCCATTGTCTACTCCGTCGGTGAACAACGGCCGTGCCCCAGGCCGTGAGGCGGCCATATCCGGTGCCAGCAACCGCTGGTAAAATCGCTGGCGGGAATTGGTTTTTTTCCGTCCTTCGTTCCAAGCATGTGAGGAGACAGACATGCCTTGTTGGGTTTCGGCCTTGGCTGTGACTGGCCTGATCGGCGCGGCTGCGGCAGGTGCACCGAAACCGGACGAGCCCGCGTCGGGATGCCTGCGATGCCACGCCGGGATTGAGCCGATCCGTGAAGAGGGATCGGAAATGATGCAGGAGATCCTCGAGTGGGGCGCCTCGGACGGTGACCCGGCCGGCTGCATCGTTTGTCACGGCGGAGACCCAAAGGCCGAGGACAAGCGGTCCGCCCACGGCGGTGCGTTCTATCCTGATCCAGGTAGTCCGTGGATCAACGAGCGTACCTGCGGCAGCTGCCACGAGGAGCACGTGCGCGTCCAGTGGCATAGCCTGATGATGACCGAAGCGGGCAAGATCCATGGCGTCACCTGGACCTTTGGGGGACTGACCGGCTATACCCACCGCTGGGCCAACTACGACTTGAAGAATCCGGACAACCCGGAAGACCGCCTGGGCACGGACGCCTACCGGGCCTACATGGAACACCTCAAACAGCTGGAGCCCCAGGTGTTCGTGGACCAGCAGGAGGGCCTGCCTGAGGCGCCGCTCGACCTGAAGGCCTTGGCCGATGACCCCACCCAAGCTGCGTTCACGTACCTGCGCAACCAGTGCCAGCGGTGCCACCATGCGGTGAAGGGGCGCCATGTGCGTGGCGATTACCGCGGCATGGGATGCTCGTCTTGTCACATTCCCTACAGCAACGAAGGGTTTTACGAAGGCGACGACCCGTCCATCCCGCGCGATGAGCCCGGCCACATGCTGGTCCATTCCATTCAGGCTACTCGGGAAGCCGAGGTGGTCGTCCATGGCACCCGTTACCGGGGCATCCCCGTAGAGACCTGCACCACCTGCCACGACCGTGGCAAGCGGATCGGGGTTTCCTTCCAGGGGCTCATGGAATCGCCGTACGCTTCGCCCTACGCCGCTGACGGCTCGGACCAGCCTCCGCTACACACCAAGCATTATCTGGCCATGCACCAGGACATCCATTACCAGAAGGGGATGCTCTGCCAGGACTGCCACACGTCGTTGGATGTCCATAGCGACGGTTTCATTGCCGCAGCCAACTTGGGCTCAGTACAGATCGAATGCCCCGATTGCCACGGCACGCCCAAGGCATTCCCGTGGGAGCTTCCCCTCGGGTTCTCCGACGAATTCGGCGACCCGCCGGCCACAGGGCCGCCCCGCGGCACCTCGCCGGAAATCTTGCCCCACGTCCAGCAGGGCTTCGTCTTCGAGCCGCGCGACGGATACCTGATCACTGCGCGCGGCAACCCTTTCGAAAACGTGGTCCGCGACGGCAACGAGGTGGTCGTGCACACGGCGGCGGGCAAGGATATCAGGCTGAAGCCGCTCAAACAGATCTTTGCCGAAGACCGGGTCAGCCTGCCTGGACGTGTCGCCATGGACACGATCCGCTCCCACGTGAAGACCATGGAATGCTATAGCTGCCATGCGGCGTGGTCCCCCCAATGCTACGGCTGCCATGTGAAAATCGATTACTCCGACGGCAAGACCTGCTTCGACTGGCTCGGCGCCGGCCGCCTTCACCAGGATCCCGAGCACGAGGCCGACCGGGGCGAACAGGGCTACCAGACCATCATCCCCGGTTCGGTCGAAGAACAGCGATCTTATCTCCGCTTCGAAGATCCCATCCTGGGCGTCAACGGCGAGGGACGCGTCACGCCGGTGGCGCCCGGGTGCCAGCCGTCGGTCACGGTGATCGGGGCGGATGGCAAACCGATCCTGGTAAACCACATCTTCCGCACGCCGCCCGGGAGCGAAGGCTCAGGACCCGAAGGCCAATTGGCCATCGACATGAGCCCCACCCAGCCGCATACGATGACCAAACACGCGCGCAGCTGCCCGTCCTGCCACCTGTCACCCAAGGCGATGGGGTACGGCGTCGGCGGAGGCAGCCTGATGCGAGATTGGGACAAGCCCGTCTACGTCGACCTGGAAACCGCCGATGGCCACATCCTGCCGCAACGGACACGCCCCCAGATGGAAGCCATCCCCGGTCTGGTGGCCGACTGGTCGTGCATCGTGACCGAAGAGGGCCAACAGCTGCAAACCGTTGGACACCATTTCACCCGCTCGCGGCCGCTGGACGACCGCCAGCGAACCCGCCTGGACCGCCGGGGCGTCTGTCTGGCTTGCCACCAGGAGATCCCCGACCGTTCGCTGGCCGTGAGCCTGTTGCACCACGTGGCCGAGTACACAGGACAGTTGCCCGAGACCCGCCGCCAACATGGCGATCTTTTGCGAAAGATGCTTCTCCTGGCCGGCTGGACCCAAGTGATCGGCATGTTCGGCCTGCCCGCGGCCGTGGCCGCCGCCGGTTTTTGGCTCCTCAGCCAGCGGCGGCGAAAACGAAAGAAAGCCCAAGTGCCGAGCACTCAGCAGACGGCCCCCGGCAAGGACTGATCGGGCACGAACAACAGGCCACAACGGAGTCTTTCCTCGGCCCAGGCGGGCCTGGCCCCGCGGCCCGCCCCTGGGCCCGCAGGCCCCTTTCCACCTCTTCGGCACCGCCTGCCTTCAGGGTATCGCAAGTTGCCCACTTCCTCCCTATCGCCTGCCCTGCAAAACCGCGCAAGCTGCCGTAAAGCGCTTGAATTATCGAGCGGCGGTGATATGCTAAGCTCATGGCCGCGGCCCGCCGCCTACCCTGCGGATGGACGAGTGAGAGAAGCGACCGAGGGGATCGGGGCCGACGCAGTCCGACCGGTTGCTGGGGGAGTATCCAGGGCCGGCTGCCGCTGGCTTCGGGGCCCTGAGGGGGCGTGCCGAGAAAGGGCGCGGCCGGCGCGAGCCGGGGGGGTGTGGGCGGACAGGCTTTCGAACGGTGAGTTTCCTGGGTTTTGCAGCAAGGA
>DQVB01000165.1 GCA_015661985.1 Planctomycetota bacterium
CGTGCATCGGTCCCTTCCGGTCGCCCGGTGGGCGGGGAGCCCGGCCGGCCGGGATTCGGTGGTCCGGTGAGCACGCTGCCCGGCGCCGCGCCGGCTGGTTCGGACAGGATCGAGCAGTTCAAGAGCATCTTGGCCCTCATCGGCCTGATCGCCCTGGTTTTCCATGGCCTGCGACTGATCGGTTCGCTCCACCAGGAGTAACCGGCCCGCCAGCCGAGTCGGACACGAGTGGCTTTCTCCCGGCTCCGTGCCTCCGGCACTGCGCACTCCCCCCAATGCGCCGATCTTGCCCACGGCTTCCCTGGAGGGCCGGCGGCGGCATCCCGAGGCACACCGGCGCATTGCCGCGCAGCCACTTGCCGGCAGGCGCAAGGGGGGATATGATTTCTTTTTCGTTTCTTCGGGTGAAATCAGCCATGCGTCATGTGATCTCTGCTTTGGTCCACAACGTGCCCGGCGTGCTGTCCCACATCGCCGGGATGCTCGCTTCGCGCGGCTACAACATCGACAGCCTGGCGGTGGGCGAGACGGAGGATTCGCGCCTGTCGCGGATGACCTTTGTGGTGGTGGGCGACGACAACGTACTGGAGCAGGTGCGCAAACAGCTGGAGAAGATCGTCACGGTGGTGCGCGTGGAGGACGTCAGCGCCCGCGACTACGTGGAGCGGGACCTGATGTTGGTCAAAGTGGCTGCCCCCCCGGGCCGACGAAGCGAGATCCGCGAACTGGTGGAGATCTTCCGCGGGCGGATCGTGGATGTGGCCCCTGAAATGCTGATGATTGAGATTTCGGGCCAGGAGCGAAAGATCGAGGCGTTCATCGAGATGATCCGGCCCTTTGGCATCATCGAACTGGCGCGTACCGGTCGGATTGCCATGGTCCGGGGAAACGGCAAACAGGCTTCCGGCGCGCGCTGAGGGACCCACAGTGGGGATTGACCGGTGGCTGGCGGCTGGGTACAGCGCCTTGTCGGGCCTGTCTTTGGCGGTTCGCCTGCCCCCTCGAGGTATGCCGGCCGTCTGGAAGCGAACTTGTGTGGCGAGCCGTTTCGTTTTGGACCGTATGGAAATGGAAGTGGAGGAGCTTCAACATGCCGGCCAAGATTTACTACGACAAAGACGCCGATCTGTCTGTGTTGAAGGACAAGACGATCGCCATCCTCGGGTACGGCTCGCAGGGCCACGCCCACGCCCAGAACTTGCGGGACAGCGGCTGCCGCGTGATCGTAGCCGAGCTGAAGGGCACACCGAACTATGAGTTGGCCGTCGAGCACGGCTTCCAGCCGCTGGCGACCGAAGAGGCGGTCAGCCAGGCGGACATCGTAACCATTCTGTTGCCCGACGAGATCCAGGCGGACGTGTTCCGTACCCAGATCCGGGATCACTTGGCCCCGGGCAACATGTTGGTGGCCAGCCACGGCTTCAACGTGCATTACGGCCAGCTCGATGTGCCTGAGGGTGTGGCTACGGTGCTGGTGGCGCCCAAAGGACCGGGTCACCTGCTGCGCGCGGAATTCGTCCGCGGGGCCGGTGTGCCCTGTCTGATTGCCTTGGGGCCGGGGGCCACTGACGAAACCCTTCGCCTGGGATTGGCCTACGCCAAGGGCATCGGGGGAACGCGGGCGGGGGTGATCGAGACCACTTTTGCGGAAGAGACCGAGACGGACTTGTTCGGCGAGCAGGTCGTGCTCTGCGGCGGCGTCAGCGCCTTGGTGAAAGCCGCCTACGAAACGCTGGTCGAAGCCGGTTATCAGCCTGAGATGGCCTACTTCGAATGCATGCACGAGCTGAAGTTGATCGTCGATCTGATGTACCAGGGCGGGTTGAACTACATGCGCTACAGTGTGTCCAACACCGCGGAATACGGCGATTACACGCGCGGGCCGCGGATCATCACCGAACAGACGCGCGCCGAGATGAAGCGGATCTTGGAAGAAGTACAGACCGGCCAGTTCGCCAGGGAATGGATTCTGGAGAACAAGGCCAATGCGCCCAGCTTCAAGGCCCTACGGCGCCGGGAACGGGAACACGGCATCGAGCAGGTAGGCCGCCAGCTGCGGCGACTCATGTCGTGGATCGACGCCAAGGAGGTGTGAGGCGGGCCACCGGCCATGTCGCTCACCCGAGTGAATGAATGTTTCCCCACACCGGCCATCAACCGGAGACCTTCGCCATGAACCCCGAAGCGATCCAGACTCGCTCGTTGTTCAGCGAACTCAAGCCGGGCGATCGCATCGAGGTGGAGCACACAGTGACGGTGGGCATCCGTCAGTGGGCCATCCGCACACGAGGCGAGGTGGTGTGTACCGAGCGCCGGCGGCACGGACTCCATTGGCGGCGCAATGTGGATGACAAGGTCTTCAGCGACGTCATCGTGCTGAGGCGGCCGGACGGTGAATTGACCACCGTCACGCTGGACGAATTCACCGCACTGCGGCGGATCGAGGAGGGTGGATGAGGGCTGCGTGTGCACCATGAGCGAATCTCGCCCCACCCAGTCCGCTGGCCAGCTGATCCATTCCCATCCGCGGCGCTTTGCTGAGAACTGCTACGTCTATCCGGTCCTCAGCCGCCGGAGTGGAGGGATCTCGATCGGGGTGAACTTGAACCCTGACAAGCGGTGCAACTTCAACTGCGCCTACTGCCAAGTGGACCGTCGGCGGTCGGGCGGGACGGTTGCCGTGGACGTGGGACGGCTGGCCGCTGAGCTGGATGCCACGGTCGAACTGGTCCTTTCGGGCCGGATCTACCGGGAGACGCCGTTTTGTCAGACCCCGCTGGCAATGCGGCACTTGCGCGATATTGCCTTCAGCGGCGACGGCGAGCCGACCACATGCCCGAGCTTCGACCAGGCTGTCGCCGCGGCCGTGGAAATGCGCCGCCGCCGTCGATTGGATGATGTGAAGCTGGTGCTGATCACCAACGCCAGCATGCTGGACCGCGAGCCCGTGCAGCGAGCCTTGGAAAAGCTGGACGCCAACAACGGGGAGATCTGGGCCAAGTTGGACGCGGGCACCGACGGTTACTTTCGCCGTGTGGCCCGATCGGCCGTTCCGTTCCGGAGAATCTTGGAGAACCTCTGCCACGCGGCTGCCGTCCGGCCGATCGTGATCCAATCGCTCTTCATGCGCCTGGAGGGCCAACCGCCGCCAGCGGGGGAACAGGAGGCATACTGCCAGCGGCTGATCCAGATCTCCAGCGGCGGCACGATCAAAGTAGTACAGCTTTACACCGTGGCTCGCCCGCCAGCGGAAAGCTGGGTCAGCCCGCTGGGACCCGCCGAACTGGATGCGTTGGCCGAACGGGTGCGGCGCCGCACCGGTCTAACCGTGGCCACGTATCACTGAGCGGCCGGAGCCAGCGATGGCGGTGCCGTTTTTGCGGCCGGGATGGGGCGATTTTTGCCCAAGAAGGCTGGCCGGTCTTTTGGCGAATTGAAGCTCTGGCCGGGGGTGGTTATAGTGGAAATTGGCAGTTTGGACGCCGCTTGTGAGGACTGACGGGACGGAACGCTTGTCTGTGCTGATCCTTTTGACAAACGACGATGGCATCTACGCTCCGGGGCTGGCGGCCATGGAGGAGGAGCTGCGCCGTTGGGGCGAGGTGTACGTGGTGGCGCCGGCCACAGAGCAGAGCGGCGTAGGTCATTCGATCACCTATTTGACGCCGCTGACGGCCAAAGAGGTTTACGAGGGCCGACGCCGCAGGGGTTGGGCGGTGGAAGGCAGCCCGGCTGATTGCGTACGGCTGGGCGTGGCCGAATTCTGCCCCACCCGTCCTGACCTGGTGGTCAGCGGAATCAATTGCGGCCTGAATGTGGGGATCAACGTGCTCTATTCGGGCACGGTGGCAGCTGCCATTGAAGGAGCTTTTTTCGGGATCACCAGCTTTGCCGTATCGCTGGAATACGACGAACACGCACGGTTCGACGAAGCGGCACGGCTGGCTCGGACGGTCATCCAACAGGTCATGGAGCGTGGCGGCGAACCGCCGCGGCTGTACAACTTGAACATCCCCAAGGCGGCTTTGGAAAACAGGCCGCAACTGCGCGTGGTGCCCATGGACGTGCGGCATCACGGCGAGCGGTTTGAGAAGCGGAAAGACCCGTGGGGGCGGGATTACTATTGGACGGCGGCCGTACCGCCGCCGCCCGATTCGTCCGAGGAGACGGATTTGTCAGTGGTGCGCAAGGGATACGTGGCCCTGTCGCCGCTGGATTTTGATATGACCAGACGGTCGCTGTTGACCGAGATGGCCTCGTGGCGGTTTCGGCTCGAGCCCAACCGTACAGAAGACCAATGAACAGGGCGCCGCGCCGGTGCGGCCTGGCGCGGCATCGGAGAATGGCTTCGTGGTCACGGTCGCGCTGCAGGTTTTGAGGAGACCGGCCATGCGATGGACGTTGCTGTGGGTGTGGACTGCGGCGGCAGTGGTTGCTGGCTGCGCCGGCGAGGACCCCTTTGAGAAGGCTCGCCGGGAAGCCAACCCGGAAGCCTTCGGGATCGTGGGAGACACCGGGGCGGAAGAGCCGGCCCCGGCCGAGGCTGCGGATCAACAACAGGCGGCGGCTCGCCCGGAGACTGGCGAAAGCACGCCCAGCGCTGAAACGGCGAGCGAACAAGCGGCCGAGGCGTCTGCGAACCGCCCCGAGCCCCCGCGGCAAGTGGCCGACGTCGGCGTGACGGGCCGAGGCCGGTACAAACCGGGACTGGTGACCACGCCCGTATCGGTGTTCTTCCGCTCCAGCGAGGCCACGGTGTTCCGGATGCAGATCCCCAAGACGATGCAGCTGTTCAAGGCCAGCACCGGATACGCCCCCCGGTCACACGAGGAGTTCATGGAGAAGATCATCAAGGCGAACATGATCCAGCTGCCGCCGCTGCCGCCGGGCCACCGTTACGTATATGATCCGAAGACCGAACAGCTGATGGTGGAAGGACCGGCCAGGTAGGCGCCCCATCTGGGCTCGGCGCCGCGCACTTTTGTTCGGCTGCCCCGAGCCGGGCAGCAGAGGCCGTGGGATGGGACAAGCCTGGCACCAGCTGCTGAAAATGACCGTCGGCCGCTAGCAGAGGCCGTGTCGAGCGGCTGGTGCGCAGGCGCCGGCCCATCTCCGCCCGGTAGGGATGGGCCGTCGGCGAGGCTTGCAAGAGGTTGCACCCATGAGACGACACCTGGTTTTCTGTATCCTCGTCTTGGCAAGCTTGGGCACAGCCGGTACGGCTTGCGGCGGCTGGATGTTCCGGCCGTCATACTTCAGCCATAACCCGGCTACTGGGCAGCGGATCGCGCAGTACGCCCCGGTGCAGACGCCCTATCGGGTGGCCGATGCCACTTTCCTGCGGAGCGGCTACCGCCACCTGAGAAGTTCGCTGCGCGGCGCCGACGGCAGCGCTGACCGTTTGCACGTGGTCGAGACATGGGGGGCTGGGGAGTACATCCGGCCGTACGGCGAGTGGCTCAGGCCGTTCCGCGCCGGCGCCACCCCTTACGGCCCTTGGGGCAACCCCAACGGCCCTTGGACGTCCCCCTTCGGATCGTGGGTCAACCCGTACGGGCTGGGACGGCTGTACGGTTTCCCCCACTGGGGCCTGCCGCAGTACGGGTGGCCTGGCGGTTCAGCTGGCCAGGGCCGGCCCATGCCGTACGGCGGGAACCAATCGCCTCGGCCCGGCGGTCCAGATGGGGATGAGCAGTAGCCCCGCGAGCTTCGCCGTCCCCACGTCGGGCTGGTTTCTCAACCCACCCAAATGGGGCTGGACCAGGCCATCTGGCCATTCTGCTGGCGAACTCGCACGTAGTACCAATCGGCACCGCGGGCATTGGACCGGCGGTCGACAAACCGGGCCCTGACTGCGTAGTGGGCCGGTGCAACCAGGGGATGGATGACGTAGCTTTCGGTCGTGAAGCCACCGGTGAAAGCGATCAGGTTGTCGGCGGCCAATCGAGCCAAGGGAACGGAAACTTGCTGTCGCGCCGGCTTTTCCAGGCGCAGGGTGAGCGTCGCTTCGGGTGTCGCTTCCAGGTGGCACACCACGGACTTCGTCGGATCTTCGGCAAAACACTTTTCGCGAGACGTGAAAGAGACCACTTGGATCGTGTGCGGGTCGACTATGCGCAACCGGTCGCGCAAGTTCTCCGCATAGGGTCCCGATTGGAAGCAAGGCACGGCGTCCACGAACCGACCACCTTGGATGGTGATGGTCATGTTCCACTGGCAGATCCGTGCCAGATCCAATGCGGCCCACGGCCCCCAACCGTACTGGATCCGGCATTTGACGGGACCAGGCAGCATGGAGGAGAGCGGCTGGTCGGCCGGATAGTGGCGGTGGATCACCTGGCCGTTGCGCACCAGTTCGATCACCTCGATCGCATCCTCCCCTTCCGCGTCGATATCGATCTGGCGATCGGCCACGGCGGGCAACTCCGAGCCCATGGGTCTGTCGTTGAGCGCGACGAAAAGGGCAATCCGATCACCGGTGGCCGCATAGGTGCGTCGCGCCCGGAGGGCCTCGAACAGGGCTGCTCTGGAGAGTTCTTCGGCCCAGACGCCGGCGATCCCTTCGCCATGAGCTCCCGGGTAACCACGATGGTCATCCGAGGAAGCAATGAAGCCGAATCGCAGGCCTTTCTGCAATTGTCGCTCGATCGTATTGGCGGCCCACCGCCCGCCCATGCTGTGCCGCAGGTACGCAAACGGCGCCCCCAGCCGCTCGCTGGCCCCATGCTCCGAATAGATCTCCACCACCGGCGAAGCCCCGGGCCGGAAGTGATCGAAGTTGGCCCCGCGCCAACCGCGGCGGTACGCCACGTGGTGCGGGATGGCCACCGCGCCCCGAGCCTGGACAAAGTCGAGCAACTTCTCCACGTGATCCGGCAGATACAACTCGGCCTGCTCATCCGGAAAAACGACACAATAGTCCCCAAACCGGCTCGAATGCCATTCGTACCCCACCAATGCCACGAAACGGTCCGAATGGGCCTGCGCGATCAGGGCCTGTGTCTTGGCCCAGTGTTCGGCATGGACCTTGAAGCCCTTGACCCACTTCATGTGCCGGTCGCCGGGCATCGCGGGCATGTCGTGCCACGCGGCGTGGCCGGTGAAGGCGAAGAAGTCCAAATGTCCCTGGGCGATCTCGATCGACCGCTCCAAACTGCCCTGGGCGTACCCCACGGCGTTGTGGTTGTGCAGGTCGCCCCAGAACAGTTTCCAGCGGTCCGGTCTGTTCGCAGGCGCAACCGGCCGAGGGGTGGCAGCGGTGACCAATGACGTGGCCAGCGCACCGCCGACAAACCGGCGACGAGTGCAACAATAGGTCCTCATAGACATGGCTCCCTGAAGTGATCTCCGGTGCGGCCCCGCACTGTGCTGGTGCATCGCGCCGCCCGCCGTCCTGTGGGGCGATGGATTGCCCTCTTTTCGATTCGATCTGCTTTGACGCCAGTGCGGAAACCCGGCAGGTCGTCGCACCCCAGCGGGCCATACGTCAATAAAGCAGGATGGTCAGCTTGCGCCGGTACTCGTCCACCAGAGGGTTGGTTGCTCCCAGCAATTGGAAAATCTGCACCATGAGGGCCCGCGCTTCTTCGCCCGCACCTTGGCGGTCCTTTTGGACCAGATCCAGGCAGATATCCATCGCTTCGGTGTAGTGTTTGTCTGCCGCCAGGGCCCGGGCCAGATTGAGCTGCAAGCCGAGATCATCGGGGGCAGCTGCGGCAGCTCGGCGTGCTTCTTCCACCTGGCCTGGCTTGCCGCCCTGGGCGCGCACGGCCAATTCGGCCCGCAGCTGTTCGCCTTCGGCGTCCAACAGATCCTCCTCGGCCAATTCGTCCAGCAATCGGCTGGCTTCGTCCAGACGCTCCTGGGCAGCCACGGCCCGGGCCAGCCCGATGCGGGCTTCGGTCTTGTTGGGATCGGCCTCCAACACCTGCCGATACTTCGCTTCGGCTGCTGCTGGGTTGGTCCTTTCCAGGTTCCGGGCCTCGGCGAGCCGTTGGCCAGCCTGGTCCGGCACCACGCCCTCCAGCCACCGACGCAGCTCGGACTCGGACATCGTCCCCACGAAATAGTCGACCACTTGGCCCTCGCGCACGGCGAACACCGCAGGGATCGATTGGACCTGGAAAGCGGCTGCGATCTCTGGGTTCCGATCCGCGTCCACCTTGACCAGCACGAACCGCCCGTCGAACTCGACGGCCAGCTTTTCCAACAGCGGGCCCAGCATCCGGCAGGGCTGGCACCATGCCGCCCAGAAGTCGACCACCACGGGCACCTCCTGCGAGCGGTCGATGACGTCTTGCTGAAAACCGTGGGTCGTCGTCTCCACAATCCACGCCGAAGCCTCGGCCATGGTCAGGCTCCTTTCGAGGCAACTGATCTTCGCCCCATCTACCGCAAACCCTGCCGCCGTGGACCGCAACACCAGCCGGAGCACGCCGCCTGGCCGCCCCGGCAGACTCCCGGCCCCGCCGCCAGGTGATCGGAAAGCACGTCCCCTCCCCTTCGGACCCACCCGGCTCCAGGTGTTCGCCGGCCGGCCAGCGGCGCCGGAAGAGCGGCCCGCCCCCTCGTCGGACAAGAACGTGCAGCCCACCCGGGCCGAACCGACACACTCCTCGATTCTAGCGGCTTGTGGCGCCGGAGCAACGGCACCGGTCCGCAGCAGCCGCGAACTGACCAAAGGACCGAGCGGAGGCCGGCCCCGTCGGCGCGCTCGTCCCGTGCGGCCTCCGCCTCTGGACCGCTGTGGCTTGCCCGCGCCAGCAGAGCCTGTGACCAAAAGGCCAGCCCGGGCTACAATAGGGGTATGCCGGGGACCATTGGCCGGACGCCAGGCCGCTGCCCCACCGGGCCTCGGACGGAGAAGGGGCTGCTTTTCCCAGGGGAGCAAGTCAGATGACCAAGAACCGGTCAGGAGGCCGCCGGACGAAACGCACAGTGAGGATGCCTGCGACCAAATTCGCCCACTTGAAAAAACGCATGGACCAGGCGTCCCGACGACCGAGTCGGCGACCCGCCAGGGGTTCGTAACCATGGACAACCTGTCCCCGAATGGGACGTGGCCGGTCGCCCGACCGAGCGACCGTGCGCGGCCGCAGGTCGCCTGAGCCATCCTGGGATAAGCTCACCGTTGTGCAGTCGAGGGGCCGGTGGTAACCGTTTCTTGTCGCGCTTGATGGGTACGGGCTCATGGGATATCGCAACTTGCGACAGTGCATCGAGGATCTGGAGCGTACGGGGCAGTTGGTGCGGATCGAGCGGCCGGTGGATCCGGACTTGGAGGCGGCGGAGATCCAACGGCGGGTGTTTCAAGCCGGGGGCCCGGCCGTTTATTTTGCCAGTGTGCGGGGATGCCGTTTTCCCATGGTGAGCAATCTGTTCGGCACCAGGGAGCGGATGGAGTACTTGTTCCGGGACACGTTGGCGGCATTGCGCAGGCTGGTCCGCTGGCAGCTGGACCCGGCCGACTTGGTGCGCAAACCCCGGCTTCTCCTTCAAGCTCCGCTGGCCGCATGGCGTGCCCGGCCGCGCTCGGTGCGGCGGGGGCCGGTGCTGGGGCAGGAGACGACGGTCGAGCAGCTTCCCCAGCTCCGTTCGTGGCCCGAAGATGGCGGGGCTTACATCACGTTGCCGGTGGTTTATACCGAGGATCCGGACCGGCCGGGTCTGGCCCATTCGAACCTGGGGATGTATCGCGTCCAGATCTCCGGCGGCCAGTATGCGGTGAACCGCGAGGTGGGGTTGCACTATCAGATTCATCGGGGCATTGCCGTGCATCATGCGGCCGCTTTGCGGCGCAAGGAGAAGTTGCGGGTGAACGTCTTCGTGGGCGGGCCGCCGGCGGTGATCGTGGCTGCGGTCATGCCGCTGCCGGAGGGCGTGAGCGAATTGGCCTTCGCCGGGCTGCTGGCCGGCCACCGCATCCCCATGATCACCGCGCGTGATCAGCTGGCGATCCTGGTCGAGGCCGACTTCTGCATCACCGGATATTTGGACCCAGAC
>DQVB01000157.1 GCA_015661985.1 Planctomycetota bacterium
CGGTGCATTGCTCAAAGATGTCTCTCTCCAAGGTGTCTCTCTCATCGGCCGCCGGACTCCATCCAGCCTGTGCCTGCCCCAAAGCGGCCGACCCCTACTCACGTCGCACGAGCCTGAAAGGAGCCTCCACGCAAGAGGCGCCGGATCTACCCTCGGTACAGACACCAGGGGGCACGCCTGTCCCTAAACGGGGTCTCCCACTGCATGCTGCCAACTCCGCAATCGTGGCCGGCGCGTACACTCTCCTGCGCACTGTCCATCTTAATCCGAATTGCACCAGCGTCCACACATAATCCGTGCCTTTGTGTGAAAAAAGCGCCCCCGCCGTGCCCCCCCTCTCGAAAGGAACGGTTCCACCCAAATTATGTACCCACGAGGCCGTGGCGGCGCTTCGGATGGCTGTGACCCGGGAGGGGCCCAGAATGAGCCATGTCGCATCGTAGCCGGGCCGGGCTTGTTTGGCCTTTAGCCGCGCCAAAACCCGGCTCGGAGAGCGGCGCAGCGAAAGCGCCGCTGGCCAATCTGTTCTGGATTTTTTTCTTACCACCAATTCGATGAAAGGCCCCCCGTGCGCGCGTCTTGCTCAGACAACTCGCCGTTGACCCCAGCCCCTGGTGTTGCTAACCTTCGGCCCGCTCATCGGCGGCGGCCCGAACAGCAGGATCGCCATCCCGCTGGGACTGGCCCTGGTCCACACGGCTGGTTGCCGTGGTGAAGCATTGGCAGCCGAGTGGCGGAGTTGTCGTGGCGCTGGTTGGTCCGCGTGGTAGCGGACGGGAGGTGATTCAACCGGCATTGCCGCCTGCGGGGTGGGAGGCCGATGCCTGTGGGTCCTTTGAGCCGGCGGGGGCCGGCCGCGGCGGGGCGTGAGGAGGGTATGTTGGCTCCCAACTTGCGGGGCAGTGCACAAGGGCATCTTAAAGCTGGGCGAGCCGACGCATCCCCTTTGGGGGGACTGGCTACTTGATCTAGGCGGATAATCCGGTCGAAGCGGTTTCGGTTGTCGGATGGCAGGTTCCGGGGTCGATACGATCGAAGGAGGACGGATCCATAAACTCAACTGGCGAAGGAGCGGGCCGCATGGCCAGATCGATTCTCCTGACCGGGTGTGGTGCCATCTGGGTTTTGGCGGGCGCGGCGGTGGGGCAGACGCCGGAGCAGGTGGTCGAGGAGTATGCCGCCCGGGCTTGGCAGATGGAGTCACGTGTGCGCTCCAGCACGGGCGAGGAGGTTCCGCCCCTGCCGCCGACGTTCCGCGCCTGGTGGGAGCCTTTGGCCAGCCGGCCGCTGGAAGCGGAGGAGAAAGCCATCGCCTTCAGCGTGCAGGAGTTGATCCTGCGCGCCTTGGAGCATTCTTCGCGGGCCGCAGTCTACCGGTACGGCCCCCTGATCCAGCGGACGTTTGTGGCGGAGGCTGACGGGGAATTTGACGCCCGCGGCTTTATCGACTCAAAGTTCGTACGCACCAGCGAACCGGTGGGCAATCTGCTGACCACCGGCGGCCCGGATCGGTTCCGCGATGCCGACTGGGGCTATGAATTGGGTCTGCGCAAGACGACCCGCTCCGGAGGGCGGTTCGAAATCTCCCAGCAGATCGGCATCCAAACGAACAACTCCATCTTTTTCGTACCGTCTGAGCAGGGCAACGCGCGCTTGACGATCAGTTTCACCCAACCGCTATGGCGCGGCGCTGGCAAGGCGTACAACATGGCCACCGAGTTGATCGCCCAGATTGAGGCGGATGCTTCGCTATACGAGTTCGAGCGACGCATGGAAGACTTCCTGGTCGATGTTTACGAAGCCTACTGGTCGCTCTATCTGGAGCGCGTGGCGTATCTTCAGCGCCAGAAGCTGCTGGAGGCGGGCGAGGGGATCCTTCGCGAGCTGGAGATGCGGCAGAACGTTGACGTGCGGCAGAGCCAGATTCTTCAGGCGCGCGCCCGCGTCGAACGCCGCCGCCATGATCTTGTGAGCAGCTGGCGGGCGGTGCGCAACGCCGAAGCGAGGATCCGCGCCCTGGTCAACGACCCTGATTTCCTGGCAGCCGAATCCATCGAATTGGTGCCGCGAGAAATCCCGTCCCGGTTACGGGTAGACCTGCGGCTGCGCGACGCCCTGGTTGCCGCGGTGGAGAACCGTGAAGAGGTGGAAGAAACCTTGCGGGAAATCCGCGCGGCGGCCTGGCGGCTGAAGGTGGCCGAGCAGGATCTCTTGCCCCGACTGGACGCCATCCTGGAAACGTACGTCAGCGGCTTGGCGGACAACTTCTCGGTAGGCGACGCGTTGGGCGGCCAGTTCCTCGAGGGTGAACCGAGCTACACGGTCGGGTTCGCCTTCGAGCTTCCCATACACAACACGGCGGCGCGGGCCCGGTACCATCGTCGCCAGCTGGAAATCCAGCAGATGCTGGCCCAGTTCCGTACGACCATGGAAAACCTCATGGCGGAGGTGGAGATCGCCGTTCGCAACGTCAATACGTCGTACGAACAGGTGCAAACGGCTTACCGGTCCATGGAAGCCGCTGCCTCGGAATTGCGATACTACCAGGAACGATGGCGGCTCATGCCGGGCGACGAGGACATCGCCAGCGTGATCCTGGAGAACCTGCTGCTCAGCCAGGAGCGTTTGGCGCAAGCAGAATACGCCTTCGCCCAGTCCCTGGTGGCGTACAACATCTCCCACATCCACGCCAAACGGGCCGAGGGTATCCTCTTCCGCGCCGAACAGATGATCCAGCCACAGGCCCAAGGCCCGGTGCCGGACAGTACGCCAGCCCTGCCGCAGGGCGAACAGATGCGATAGCCCGGGTGAGTCGTCCACCTGCGCAGGGTGGGGCAAACCCCGCACCAGTTTGGCCGGTGGGGTGCCCCCTCCCTTGCGGTTGGCATCGCGGGCAAACGGGTGCCCGGGCGCCGGTCGGCCGCAAATTGGCTGAGCCCGGCACGCTGGGCGTGTGCCGCCTTTGAAGGAGTCCGGCACCAGTCCTGCGACCTATAGTAGTACTAGGGGGCCACATCTCGTCGCGTCGTCCATCAACATATCGTTTCGCTGTCAAAGAGGCGATGAACACCAACAGCCGCCTTTTCGGGCAATTCCGGCGATGGACCCCGGCGGAGGTGGTGCGCGCCTACGGCCCCCTGGTGCGGCGGATCCGGCAGATTGAAGGGCAGTTACGGGATGTGCCCGACCGGGGGTTGGCCGACCGGGCGGGCCGGCTGCGGGTGGGCCTGGCAGCGCGGCCTTCCGACGCCGAATACCAGAGCGAAGCGTTCGCCTTGGCCTGCGAAGCCATTCGCCGAGTCGTGGGACTGGAGCCGTACGGAGTCCAGGTGCTGGCGGGCCTGGTCATCGCCGAAGGCCACATCGCCGAGATGCACACCGGCGAAGGCAAGACGTTGGCGGCCGTGCCGCCAGCCGTGTTCCGGGTCCTTTGCGGCCAGAAGGTCCACGTGGCTACGGCCAACCAGTACCTGGCTGACCGCGACTTCGAACTGCTCGAGCCGGTCTACCGCCTGCTGGGCATCCGTTGCGGGGCGCTCCATGCCGATGCCCAGCCGGCGCAGAAGCGCGCGGCCTACCGCTCGGAAGTGACCTACGGGCCGGGCTACGAATTCGGGTTCGACTATCTGCGCGACCAGCTGGCCCTGTTGGAGAATCCCCCCCAACGGCTCGGCCAACGCTTCCGCCGTCATCTTCGCGGACGGCCTGAGGTGGCTGTGCCGATCCTGCAGCCTGAGCGCGAGTTCGCCATCCTGGACGAGGTGGATAGTGTCCTGGTGGACGATGCCCGCACGCCTCTGATCTTGTGCGGTGCCCGCGACCAGCAGATGCCGCCCGAGGAAGCGGCGGCCTTTCTCAAGGCCGATCAGCTGGCCGTGCAACTGACACCCGGCAGACACTTCGGGATGGATCGCAAGAAGCGACACATCTGGCTGACCCAGTCCGGGCTGGCCAAAGCCCAAACCGCACGGAACTTCATGCCCGCCCTCCGACTCCATCGACCCTGGCAGGTCTACCTGGAAAACGCCCTCTTCGCCCGCTACTTCCTCCGCCGCGATGTGCATTACGTGGTCGACGGCGAAGCCATCCAGCTGGTGGAGGAGACCACCGGGCGGATCTTCGCCGATCGTTCCTGGCGCGGCGGGCTGCATCAGGCCGTCCAGGCCAAGGAACGGCTTCCCATCACGTACGAGAACCAGTCGCTGGCGAGGATCAGCCGCCAGCGGTTCTACCAGCTTTACCAGACCCTCTCCGGGATGACCGGCACGGCCCTGGAGGCGGCCGGCGAATTCTGGCAGCTGTACCGCCTGCGCGTATTGCCGATCCCCCTGAACCGCCCTTCACGACGACGGGAGCTGCCAGCGGAGTGTTTCGCTGAGCAAGGGGCCAAATGGCAAGCCGTGGTGGAGGAAATCCGCCGCGTCCATGCCACGGGGCAACCGATCCTGGTGGGCACTCGGAGCATCCGCAACAGCGAACTGTTGTCGGAATTGCTCAAACAAGCGGGCGTGCCCCACGAGGTGCTCAACGGCAAACAGGACGCCGAGGAGGCGGAGCTGGTCGCCCGCGCCGGGCAGCTGGGTGCGGTCACCGTGGCCACCGATATGGCCGGCCGGGGCACCGACATCAAAGTGCATCCCGACGCCCTGGCCCTGGGCGGGCTGTACGTGATCGCCACCGAACGCCACGAATCGCGACGCGTCGACCGCCAGCTGATCGGGCGCTGTGCGCGCCAGGGCGAGCCGGGAATGTACCGCTTTTTCCTCGCCGCCGATGATGACTTGATCCAGACCTACGCCCCGCAAATCGTGCCCAAACTCCAGCGCGTGGCGGCCGCCGGCCCGTCGGCCGCCACGTCATTCCAGGATGCCGTGGACCGAGTCCAGCGGCGCGCCGAGAAACTGGCCCGTGCCCAACGGTTGCGCCTCTATCAGTTCGACCGATGGCTGGAAGGGGCCACGGAAACGCTCACCCGCCCCACACCGCTGAAAGACAACCCGGTACCCTTTTGACCCGAAAGGACGTGCCTGTGCCAGTACGCTGGAGTGTACTCACCGCGGCGACCGGCTCAGCCTTGCTGGCCCTTCTGGCTGCCGCCAGCCTGGCTGGTTGGCCCCCCGCTGCGCCGTCCGCTGGCCCTTCGCCGGTGACCGTCCAAGGCGTCACTGAAGCGTATCGGGAAATGGACCTGACGGCCGCCGAGCCAGGATTGATCGACCGGATCTACGTGCGCGAGGGCCAACAGGTCCAGCAGGGGCAGCTGCTGGCCGAAATCGACCTGCGGGTGCTCCAGGCGACGTTGGAGATCTTCCGCGCCCGAGCCCATGCCCAAGCCCGCCTGGACGCAGCCAGAGCCGAACTGGCACTCAGACAAGACCGCCTCGACAAGCTGCTCCAACTACGCTCTCAGGGCTTCGCCCAGCCGGCGGAAATCGAACGGGCCAAAACGGATGTGGTCCTGGCCGAAACCACCTTGCGCGGGATCCAAGAGGAAAAAGCGATCGCCCAGCTGGAAGTGGCGCGGATCGAAGCCCAAATCGAACGCAACCGGTTGCGGAGCCCCGTCGACGGCGTGGTCACTCGCATCCATAAAGAGGAACGCGAGTTCATATCGCCCATCCAGTCGGAAAACATCGTGACCGTCGTCCAACTCAACCCGCTGCGGATCGTCTTCGCCGTGCCCGTCGAATTGGCCTTCGCGCTGCACGAGGGCGACACGGTGCCCCTGCATTTCCCTGAAGTCGGCGCCAGGGCCCAGGGCACGGTCGAGTTCGTCTCGCCGGTGACCGACGCCCGCAGCGGCACGGTGCGAGTGAAGGTGCTGCTGGACAACAGCGGCGGCCGCCTGCGCCCGGGGTTGGCGTGCGAAATGATCCTCGCGCGGTAGGGTGGGACAAGCGGCCCCCAGGCCTCGGCGGCCCACCCTGATACGGCACCAGCGCCGAAGAACCCGTAGCTTGGCTTTCCAGGGCCGGGTGCACCCGGCGTCGAACCACAGCACTGCCCGGCTCGGGAGAGCCAGGCTACAAGACTTCCGCCCACACACGGACCCATGCAAACCAGCGACTCCCCACATACCGGCACCACACCTCCGGGAGCGGCCCCAGTGGGCCCATGCGGCGCCGGCGACGCCGTGTGGCCCGCGCTGGCCGGCCTGCACGGAAAATTCCAGCTGCTCATCCAAGCCGCCTCGGCCCAGGACTCCCTTGCCGCGCTCATCGAACGCATCAGTGCCCTGGCTGACCCGGCAGCGGTGGTCTACTACGGCCGAGACGCCCAAGGGCGGCTCGTGCCCGGAGCGGAAGCGTGGCCGCCGGGGCTGAAGTTGGATCGAGCGGCCCGCCGGGGCCTGGATGAAACGGCCGCGGCGGCGGTCCAGAACGCGTGTCTGGAAGTGCGGCACGCCGGCAACCAGCAGGAGCTGGTTGTGGTGGCTGCCAGCGTCTGGGGGGCGGAGTCCCGGCCGGACGCGTTGTGCTTGGTCGCCACCAGTGCCCAATCGCTGCAACAGCTGGTGGCCGTGGCCCAGCTGGGCGCCGCGTACCTCTCCGTCTGGCACAGCCACCAGCGCAGCCGGCTGGCCGAATGGGAGGCCCACAATGCCGCGGCGTTGGTGGAGCTGATCACCCGGCTGGAAGCATACGATCGGATCGAAGCGGCGGCCTACCAATTGGCCGGCGCGCTGGAGGAACACCTATGCTGCCGGCGAGTGGCGGTGGGGCGAGTGGACCGCTCCGGCAAGCGGCTGCGGGTCGTGGCCGTTTCCGGGGCGGCCGAGGTGGATCGGCGCACCGAGCAGGTGCGCGAATTGGAAAACGCCATGCACGAGTGCCTGGCCGCAGACCGCTTGATCCGCTGGCCGGCTGACGCCCAGCGGACGCCGGCGCGGGCCCATAAGCTGGTAGCCCAGCGCGAGGGGGCTCAAAGCGTGGTGAGCGGCCTGTTGCGCGACGGCCAGACGGTGGTTGGGGCCTGGGTCTTTGTCGGGGATGAGCAGTTCGGCAACGATCCGGCGCGGGTCGGCTTCATCGAAGCCGCCGCGCCCCACGTGGGCGCCTGTCTGGGGTTGCTCAAACGGCACCAGCCGAGCAGGCTGGGGCGCATTGCCCGGCACTTGTGGGCCAAACGCAAGAGCCCGCTGGCGTCGCTGGCTGCAGTGGCCTGCCTGCTGGTGGCCGTCGTGCTGGCGCTGCCCTTTCCCTATCGCATCCGCTGCCACGCCCAACTGGCCCCCGTCCAACGCCGGTTCGTGGCCGCGCCGTTCGATGGGCTGCTGGAGAAAACCTTCGTGCTGCCCGGCGACGTGGTCCGAGCGGACCAACTGTTGGCCCGGATGGAGGATCGTCAACTGCGATGGGAGCTGGCCGGGCTGATGGCCGAGCGGAACCGCGTGGCGGCCAAGAAACGAGTGGCCGTGGCCCGCCAGGACGCGGCGGGCATCCGCCAGGCGGACTTGGAGGCCCAACGCCTGGACAACGATATCCGGCTGCTCCAATACCGGATCGATCACCTGGAGATCCGCAGTCCCATTGACGGTGTGGTGCTCACGGGGGATCTGGAAAAAGCCGAAGGCGCGCCGCTGAAAACGGGCCAAACGCTTTTCGAAATCGGTCCGCTGGGCCAGATGGTCGTGGAAATCGCCGTGCCCGAAGAAGACGTCCAGTACGTCTACCCCGGGATGGAGGTCACCATGCGGCTGGACGCTTTGCCCGGGCGCGTGGTCCAGGGGCGTGTGCGGCGAGTCCATCCCCGGGCGGAGGTGGTGGACGGACAGAACGTGTTCATCGCCGAAATGGTGATCGGCAACGAGGGCCAGCTGTTGCGCCCCGGGATGAGCGGCCGGGCCAAGCTTGCCGGGCCGCGCCGCCCCTTGGCTTGGATCCTCTTCCATAAACCGTGGAACTACCTACTTCAAATCTGCCGTGGATAGGAGCGTTCAACCGGACCAGCGGGTGCGCGAACTGAGCAACCTGGTGCTCAAGTTCCGCGACGACCTGCGCGTCTCGCGCCAACAGCTCGGGGGGCAATCCTGCTACGTGATCGAAGATCCGATCAACGGGCACTTCTTCCGCGTGGGCGAACCCGAATACGACTTCATCTCGTCCCTGGATGGCCGGCGCTCGGTGCAGGATGCCATAGCCCTTTGCGCCGAACGGGGCACAGACGCCATCACCGAATCGGAAGCGGCCACCATCTGCCGGTGGCTGGTCGAATCGCAACTGGCCCATACGCCTGAGGCAGCCAGCCCGGACCGGCTGTGGGAGGCGGCGCGCACCCGAGCCACACGACGCCGCTGGTACGCCTTGAACCCGCTGTTCATCCGCATTCCGCTCCTGAATCCGGACCGGCTGCTTTCGGCCGCCCAACCGTGGGTGGGATGGCTGGCCAGCTGGCCCTTTTTCCTCCTCTGGCTGCCTGTGGTGCTGGTGGGTCTTTTCGCCGTGCTGCTCCATTGGGGCGAGTTCGCCGCCGGCGCCCAAGGCATCCTGGCCGCCCATAACTGGCTTCCGCTGGTAGCCGGCTGGGCCGCCCTGAAACTGGCCCACGAAACGTTCCATGGGTTAGCCTGCAAACGCTTCGGGGGGCACGTGCCGGAGTATGGCATCACGCTGATCATCTTCGCCCCCGTGCCGTACGCCGACGTCTCCACCGCGTGGCGATTCCCTTCCAGATGGCAGCGGATCTTCGTCTCCGCGGCGGGTATGTACGTTGAACTGTTTCTGGCCGCCATCGCCGCCATCGTCTGGGCCAGGAGCGAACCCGGCATGCTCGCCCAGGCCGCGTACAACCTGATCGTCACTGCGACCATCGGCGCCGTCGTGTTCAACGGCAACCCGTTGATGCGCTTCGATGGCTACTATATCCTCGCCGACCTGGTCGATATCCCCAACCTGTACTCCCACGGCCAACGGTTCCTGGCGGACATGGCCCGCTGGCTCTTCTTCGGCACGCGGCCCCAGCCCGTGCCGCTGTCGGCCGGCCGTGAATGGGTTGTCCGCGTTTACGCCGTGCTCGCGTTGGCCTGGCGAGTGCTGGTTTGCACCAGCCTGTTGGTCGCCGCTTACGCCCTCTTCCACGGCGCCGGTATCGTGCTGGCTGCCGCGGGCGTGGTCGCCTGGTACATCGTCCCCTTGGTGCAATTGATCCGCTACCTGGCGCGCAAAGATCACCCCGAGCCGCTCAACTTCCGCCGGGCCTGGGGCGTGGCCGCTGGACTGGTCATCGCCGCCTACCTCGTCTTCGGCTGGGTGCCTTGGCCCGGGCGAGCGTCGGCGCCGGGGGTTTTGGACTACTGGCCGCTGGAGATCGTCCGCTGCGAAAGCCCCGGCTTCGTACGCGGGATCCATGTCAGAAGCGCACAACGTGTGACGGCCGATCAGGTCCTGGCCCAACTGGAAAACCCCGAGCTGGAGCACGAAATCACCGACCTGGCCGTCCTGATCGAACAATCGCGGCTGCGGGAACGCGGCTTCCGCAGCGCCGGGGAATTCAGCGCCGCGCAGGTCGAAGCACGGTTCCGCCAGACGCTCCAGTCCCAGAAGGCGGAAAAAGAAAAACTCCTGGCCGGCCTCACCATCCGGGCGCCCATCGCCGGCGTCGTGCTGGGCCGACACCTGGACAGCTTCCAGGGCGCCTTCGTGCAGCGAGGTACCGAAATCCTGGCCGTGGCCGGTGGCCCGCCGCGCGAAATCACGCTGGCCATCGATGAGTCCCAGGCCAGACTGTTCGCCGAAAGGGTGGGGTCCTCGGTGACGGTATACGTCGCCAGCGCCGAGCCGATCCGGCTCCAGGGTCGCCTGGTTTCGGTCACCCCCTATGCGTCCAAACGCCTGCCCCACGAAGCCCTCGGCGCCGCCGCCGGCGGCCCCCTGCCCGTGAGACCGCACACGGTCAGCCACGAGGGGGACGAGACGGCCCTCCGCTGGGAACTGCTCAACCCTTACGTGGAAGCCACCGTCCGGCTGTCCTCCCCCCTTCCCCGAGGCATCCGCGGCGGCGGGCGCGTGCGAGTCTCCTTCCCGGTCTTCGACGAAACCATCGGAGAGCACCTGCTGCGCGGGCTGGTGAAATGGTTCCGCGAAAAACTGGACCAGGCCTTCGCGAAAGGGGCCGAGCGGCCCTTGTGATTGGGCCTGGCGGCCCGGCGGGCGCACGGGGTGGGAAAAAAGTCGTGGGGGAAGCGGCCTCGTTTGCCCGGAACATGAGCGTGCCTCTCTTGGCGCAGTCTGGGTGGGTGAATCTGGGCAAATGGGACAAGCGGGGACGCTTGTCCCCGGAGCTCGCTGACGTGTCCATCGCCCCCAGCGGGCGCCCGGGGACAGGGCACGGGAATCGGGGGCCGGTATTCGATCGCCGGGCGTTGCGATCGCACGTTGGTGCAAAGCCGAACTGCACTGCCGGGCCGCGGCTCGGCGCAGCGCCCAAAGTGGGCTTGAAAGAAGCGTTCGGCCGGAGGTACGATCCGGACCCTTGCGCGGATGGAAAGGCGAGCGGGCATCGTGAGAATCGTCTACCTGCACCAATACTTCACCACACCTGGCATGTCCGGTGGCACTCGTTCCTACGAGATGGCCCGTCGTCTGGTGCAGTGGGGTCACGATGTCCATATGGTCACCAGCCTTCGATCGGGGGCGGGACGCGGTTGGGCCTGTACGGTCGTGCGCGGCATTCAGGTACACTGGTGCCCGGTGGCCTACTCCAGTCACATGGGCTTCAACCGCCGGATCCGGGCCTTTCTGCAGTTCTCGGCGCTTGCGGCCGAGCGGACGGCCCGGTTACCGGCCGACGTGGTCTTTGCCACCAGTACACCTCTGACGATAGCCCTGCCCGCCGTGTACGCGGCGGCCAGGCGAGGGATCCCCATGGTCTTCGAAGTGCGGGACCTCTGGCCCGAAACGCCCATCGCTGTGGGGGCGTTGCGGGGCCGGGCGGCCATTGCGGCGGCCCGGTGGTTGGAGCGATTCGCCTACAGCCATGCGGACCGGGTGGTGGCCCTGTCGCCGGATATGAAAGCGGGTGTGGTACGTGCGGGGTACCCGGCCGAGCGGGTGACGGTGATCCCCAACGGCTGCGACCTGGAACTTTTTCGGGTCTCCCAAGAGGCGGGCCGCCGTTTCCGCGGACGTTTCGAGTGGCTGGGCCAGCGGCCTCTGGTCGTCTATGCGGGCGCCTTGGGCATCGTCAACGGTGTCGATTATCTGGCTCGCGTGGCGGCTGCGGCGTGGCGGATCAACCCGGAGATCAGGTTTTTGGTGGTCGGCGACGGATGCCAGCGGGAGCGGGTGCGCCGCGAAGCGGAGGACGGGGCCGTGTTGGGACGGAATTTCTTTATGCTCCCGCCGATGGCGAAAAGCCGGATCCCGGCGGTGTTCAGCGCTGCGGATATCGCCACTTCGACGGTCATCGATCGTCGGGCCCTGTGGGCCAATTCGGCCAACAAGGTCTTCGACGCCCTGGCCGCGGGTCGACCAGTGGCCATCAACCACGAGGGATGGTTGGCCGAACTGATTCGCCAGACCGGATGTGGGCTGGTGCTCGACCCCCATGACATCGAGGGGGCGGCGAGGTCTTTGGCCCGCGCGCTATCGGACCGGCGGTGGATGGCTGCCGCCGGCCGGGCCGCGCGCCGGGTGGCTGAGGAGCGATTCGACCGCGATCGACTGGCCCGGCGTTTGGAGTCGGTTCTCATGGACGTGGTGACGCCCGCGCTACGGCGCAAAGCAGCATGAGGATGGTTCGGTTCGCCACAGACGAACAACGGCTGAGGTGACGAGCAGGCCACCGAGGGAAGCCAACGAAGAGGGGACATGGATGTCGAGCGCGGCAGCGCTGCTACGTGTGTTGACCGCTGAGCGGCCCGAGGACCGCGCCCTGTGGCTGAGGGCGTGGGGCGAGTGGCCGGCACGGGAAGTGTTTGCCCATCCGGATTACGTGGAGCTTTTCGTGCGGCCCGGATGGCAAGCCTGTTGTGCCTATCTGGACAGCGGCCAAGGCAAAGTCCTCTATCCGTTCCTGCTTCGCGACCTGGCCGCGGAAGCCTACTGGAGCCCGGCCATCGGCCCGGCCACGGACATCGCCACGCCGTACGGTTACGGCGGGGCGTGGTTCTGGTCGGCCTCGTCCCCGGAAACGCTGGCTGAAGTCTTCTGGGAGCGGTTTGATCGCTGGGCCGAAGAAAACGGAGTGGTCTCGGAGTTTGTTCGTTTGTCTCTGTTTGCCGAGCGTGTCCTTCCGTACCCGGGTAACGTGCTACGGGATCGAGAAAACGTGATCCGTGATCTGCGCCCGCCCGAGTCAGAACTGTGGATGGACTTCAAGCACAAGGTGCGGAAGAACGTCAACAAAGCCCAGCGGAGCGGGGTAGACGTTGAGGTCGACCGCACGGGTGCGAGCGTCGGGGATTTCCTGGGGATTTACCAGCACACGATGCGGCGCCGACAAGCCGGGCAGATGTACCACTTCGATCAGGAGTTCTTCAATCGCATTCACCAGCAGCTGGGCGGCCAGTTCGCGTATTTCCACGCCGTGCACGAGGGACGGGTGGTTTCCACGGAATTGGTGCTCATTTCGGCCGACAGTGTCTACTCGTTCCTGGGTGGAACCGCCGAGGCGGCCTTCCCCTATCGACCGAACGACCTGATCAAATACGAGATCATCCGGTGGGCCAAAGCCGAAGGGAAACACTGGTTTGTGCTGGGCGGCGGCTACCAGCCGGACGACGGTATTTTCCGCTACAAAGCGGCCTTTGCTCCCGGCGGCATCGTGCCCTTTCAGGTCGGCACGCGCCTGTTGCGACCGGACGTTTACGAGGAACTGTGCGCCGCGCGACGGCGTATGGCCCGACAACAGCGGCGACGGTGGGAGCCAGCTCTGGGTTTCTTCCCGGCTTACCGAGCCGAGACGAGCGAAGCGGAAACGGACGAGCCAACCAGGGCGCAGCGCCCGTCTGTGGAGGAGACGAACAAGCGCCCGAGCTTCGCCGCCTGGCCGGTCTTCGGTCAGGACGAGATCGACGCAGTGGCGGAAGTGCTCCGCTCCGGCCAGGTCAGCTGCTGGACAGGGGAGCGGGTTCGTCGCTTTGAGGAGGAGTTCGCCGCCCATGTGGATTGTCCCCACGCCGTGGCCGTGACCAACGGGACCGTGGCCCTGGAGTTGGCCCTCTACGCTTTGGGTATCCAGCCGGGTGATGAAGTGATCGTGCCGGCCCGCAGCTTCGTGGCGTCGGCGGCCTGTTGCGTGGTGCGCGGTGCCGTGCCGGTTTTTGCCGACGTGGACCCGACCAGCCAGACCGTAACGGCTGAAACCATCCGCCCCCTGCTGGGGCCGAGGGCCCGAGCGATCATCGTCGTGCACCTGGCCGGCTGGCCTTGCGAGATGGACCCCATCATGGAGCTGGCCGAGGAGTACCGATTGGCCGTCATCGAAGACTGTGCCCAAGCGCACGGGGCGCGTTACAAAGGGCGGCCGGTCGGTTCGCTGGGCCACGTGGCGGCCTTTTCCTTCTGCCAAGACAAGATCCTCACCACCGGTGGCGAAGGGGGCATGCTGACCACGCGCGATCGGGACGTTTGGCGTCGTGCGTGGAGCTACAAAGACCACGGTAAGGATTGGCAGACGGTACGCCGGTCGAACCCGGACGGCCTGTTCCGCTGGGTGCATCACCAGATCGGCACCAACGCGCGGATGACTGAGATGCAAGCGGCGATCGGCCGAGTGCAGTTGCGCAAGTTGGATGAGTGGCTGCGGTCGCGCCGGCAGCACGCAGCGCTGTTGGACGCCGAGTTGAGTCGGTTCCATGCCTTGCGCGTCTCGCGGCCGCCAGCCCACGTCGAGCACAGCTACTATAAGTACTACACTTTCATCCGGCCGGAACGACTGAAGCCGGGTTGGAACCGCGACCGAATCGTTTCGGCCCTGGCGGCCCGTGGTATCCCCTGCGGCACGGGCATCTGCCCGGAGATCTACCGCGAGGCCGCCTTCGTCGAACGGAACCTCGCCCCGCCAAGCCGACTGCCCGTAGCCCATCGATTGGGCCAGACGAGCCTCATGTTGCCGGTCCATCCGACGTTGAGCCAAGAGGAGATCTTGCGCATGGCCAAGGCCCTGGGCGAGGTCCTCGAGGTGGCTTGTCTCGATCCGGCCGCCATGCGGCATGCCGCCTGAGAGACGGACTTTGCGAACCCAACAATTCCCGGTTTCGCCACTGACCTGATGTGGAGCAGCCTTCGGGCCTGCCACCTGCAACCCAAGAGATGCACGGCGCGCAGATGTGCAAGTAGTGAGACCCCAACAGGTATTTGCCCCTCGCCTTTGACGGAGGAGGTGGATTTGTGAGGAGGCCCAATCCCGTGCCCGCCACGACGAACATCCGCGGCGCTTCGATGCCCCGGGCTTGCGGTGGCCTGCGGGGCCACAGGGCCTGGGGCCTCAGGTTCAAGCGACTGTTGGACGTGGCGCTGTCCATCGGACTGCTGGCGGTGTTCGCCCTGCCCATGGTGCTGGTCGCCTTGGCCATTCGCCTCACCATGGGACCGCCCGTCCTTTTTCGCCAACGGCGCCCGGGCAAGGACCGCAAGGAGTTCACACTGCTGAAGTTTCGCACCATGACAGATGCACGTGACGCCAACGGCCGGCCGCTGCCCGATTCGCAACGCCTAACCCCTTTGGGCCGCCTGCTGAGGAAGACCAGCCTGGACGAGCTACCCCAGCTGATCAACGTGCTCCGCGGAGAGATGTCGCTGGTGGGCCCGCGCCCGTTGCTCAGTCGCTACCTGCCCTACTACACGGCCCGGGAGTCTTTGCGATTCTCCGTGCCACCGGGAATCACCGGTTGGGCCCAGATCCACGGTCGCAACGCGCTGGGCTGGGATGACCGTCTGGCGCTGGATGCCTGGTACGTGGAGAACTGGTCGCTGGGGCTGGACCTGAGGATCCTGGCCAAGACAGTCCTTTGCCTCTTTCGCCGCCGCGGCGTGGTCGTGGATACCAGCTCCCAGGAGCTACCGGACCTGGACCACCAGCGGCGTGCCTTTCGGGAGCAATCGCGCCATGTGCCGAATCCGGCCGGGTGAACCAGACGACGCTGGGGCCTTGGCCGCCTTCCTCCGTCAGGAGGTGCCGCCGGAAGTGGTCTCGATGACCGTGGTGGGCTGCCCGGGTTTCGAGATACACGTGAGACAAACGCTCTGCGCGGCCGCTCGCGGCAGCCGGTCGACGTTTTGGGTGGCCGAACATGGCGGCACCGTGGCCGGCGTGGCGGAACTCCGCTGGATGGCCGGCGCGCTGTTCCTGAACCACCTATTCGTCACGCCATCACACCAAGGCCAGGGGTTGGGATCCCGGCTGCTTTGGTACAGCATCAACGGGCTCGTAGACTGGAGCCGGGCTGGATCGATGCAGCTTGCCCTGGATGTGCTGGAGCAAAACAGACGGGCTCGCCGCTGGTACCAGCAATTGGGGCTGACCCAGGCCCACTCCCGACGCTGGCTGCTACGGAAGCGACCCTTGGACGATCGCCCCGGCGGACGACGGTGGTCGGTCGACGGCTGGGCGCAGGCCGAAGTGATGCAACAGGCGTTGGGGTTTTCCGAGTTCCATCTCCACAGCTCGACGGGCACCTATCGCGTCGGCCGGCTGGGAGACCATCTTTACCGGACCAGAGATGCTCGGCTCATGGAGGACCCGATTGCCCTGGGGGCGCTGGCGGAGTTGGATGCCGAGCGGGATCTGCTTTGCATCGCCAACGAAGACGGACTGACCGACCAACGGGCGCAGGGCCAAACCGTGGCCCGCAGCCTCCGATTGGCGGCTCCCGTCGGGGTGGTGCTCCAACGCCTGGCCCGTCGGCTTCGATGGCCGGCAGCCGCGTGAGGGGCGGCTCTGCCCTGCGATTGGCGCCAGCCTGGAAGAGGTTGTGCTCAATTTCCTCTCCACTGCCAAGCCCGACCGGCCGAAACAGATCAAAGAGACACCAGAGACTGGCGGCCGACCACAAGGCAGCCGGTCACCGATGCCGCCGGCTGGCGGCGCGGCGGTGTTCGACCATCGCAAACCGTGCCGCGATCAGGAAGGGAGCACAAGGTTGTCAACGATTGCCCGCCTTCGGTGCTTTTTTCTTACCCATCTCTCCCTTCCCAGCTCGAATCGCCCTGTTTACCAGACCGTCCGCAAACGCAAAAGCCGTGCGATCCTGGAGATCGGCGTGGGAAACGCCCAGCGGGCCCTCGGGATGATCGCCGTGGCCTCCTGCGCGTGGCCGCCATCGTCGATCCGATATACGGGTATTGACTTGTTCGAGGCCGGAACGGACAGCGGCCGGCCACACCTGAGCCTGAAAGAAGCCCACCGGCTGCTCCGAGCCACCGGCGCGGTGGTCCGTCTGGTACCCGGCAGTCCCTTGGACGCGCTCCGCCAAACGGCGAACAATATCGGCCCGGCAGACCTGATCGTCGTCTCCCAGTGGCTGGCCAGTGCCCTGAACCCCGAGGTCTGGTTCTACTTCCCCCGGATGATGCACGCAGATTCGCTAGTCCTGATCCAAAAAAGCGAAGCCTCCGGCCGCATCAAAACAGGCCGTCTGTCAGCGGACCAGGTGCGACAGCTAGCCGGGCGGGCGAGTTGGCAGCGCGCCGCCTGAGGCGGCCTGCGGCCGCAACCAAATAGGACGGATCGCCAATCCGTCCGACAATCCTGCAGACTGTTTCAAAACCTCCGTCCGGCAGGGCACTGGAGAGCTGCGCTTAGACGATGTGGTCCGGCAGGGCACTGGAGACCTTCGGTCGGGCGATGTGCGGGGTCAGGAGACCCGCGCACAGCGCTGGGGGGGTCAGGAGACCCGCGCACAGCGCTGGGGAGACCCGCGCACAGCGCGCAGAGCGCTGGGGGGATCCGCGCACAGCGCTGGAGTCCGGCGGTCGCAATCGAATAGCCCTGGCGTGTTCCCGCCGCACACAGCAAGCATGGGCTTGCCAAAGCAGCCGCTAGCACTACAGCGCAACTTTCGATGAACTACAGCGACACTTTCTCCGCCCCATTCTCCGGGGATTTCGACCATCTCGTCGAAATGTCCCGATCGGTTTTCGGTACTCTCACGGCTTTGAGTTTCTCGAAGTTTCAAAGAAGCCCACCAAAGTCCGCGGAAATCCGAATGTAAAGTCTGGTAACAGGGCGGGAAAAAGGAGACTGTAGCAACGGAACAGGGGTTTCACCACCTCACGTGGCGAAGCCTTTAACCGCAGAGTGCGCAGAGTCCGGTGAGACCATTGAAGAGACGCTCCGTGAACAGCTCTGCGTCCTCTGGGGTCGGGAACTGCACGAAAAAAGCTACATTCTTGGTTGCCATCGGCTCCATTCGCTGTAATGGTGCTGCACACTCGGAAAATTGCGCCGCAGTGTCAGGTCGCTGGGCTGCCGTGCCGGTCTTGCACGCACGCATGCGACCGTCTTCAGATCGCCTCCCCGCCCCGTTCGCCGGTGCGGATGCGGATGCAGTCTTCCAGAGGCACGACGAAGATCTTGCCGTCGCCGATCTCGCCAGTCGGACCGGTACGTCCGCCCTTGAGGATCGCATGGATGGTCGGCTCCAGGAATTCGTCGTTCACACCGATCATCAGCTGGACTTTGCGCACCAGATTCACCGTGAATTCGTGGCCCCGATAGACTTCCGTCTGCCCTTTCTGGCGGCCGAACCCCTGGACGTCCATCACGGTCAAGCGGAACACCTCCACGTCGGCCAACGCCTGCTTGACCGCTTCCAATCGACTCGGCTGGATGATGGCAATGACCAGTTTCATGCTTGCGTCCTGCTCTGATGGCTGACCTTATCGTACCGATCCGGGTCGGGCGCGTTCAAGGGGCGCGCCGGTTCGACGGCGCCGGGCCGAAGCCGCTGCGCGCAGCGAAGGGGCACTACCAAGGTGAAACTCGCATCGCAGGCGGCGGCCCGGGGCGGCCACCCCGATAGGGAGAACAGTTTAGCCGTTTGTGGCGATCGCTTGGGCCGGGCTGCCAAAATGACACCTGCCTGCCACGTCGAGGCGATCCCCGCCGCGTGCCGATCGGCGAGCGGAGGCGGGGCGCAGTTCGCGGAATTCCCCCTCGCCGTGGGGACCGGCGTTCCTTTTCCGGTCAGCCTGATGGCTTGCGACCCTTTGGCACGGCGGTTGCAAACGAGGGCCGCCCAGCGGGCCGGGCTGCCAACCTGCGCAGCGTCCGCCCAACCCACCACTCCGATGAGGGATGGATAGTACGTCGTCTGACGAGGGGCGACGTGGCCGGTGGGGCCACTGCCCCGGCCGGCCTACTGAGCACAGGCCACTTGGCAGTGCAGGCTCGCCCTGACGCTGCAATCGCCTTGGGGACGGGTCGGTTTGTGGCACGATTGGGGGTCACTTGCCCGCCCGTCGTTCGGATCGGACAGGCCGCCCATGACGTCGTGCTCACGGCGCTACAGGCCCTGGGGTAGCTGCAATCCGGCCCTCTGGTCCGGTGTACGGGGCCGAGACCTCAGGCGAGGGCTGGGCCGTCTTCGAGTCTGGTCGACGGCCACACAGTGTGTTCGAAGTCGTTTGGAGGGCGCTACGGCCAATGGTAGCTCAAGAGATGACAGAGGTTGGAGCGCGGCGATGAACAGGATCGCAGTCATCGGGAACTATCTTCCCCGGCAGTGCGGGATTGCCACCTTCACCACGGATCTGTGCGAGGCGATGGCGTCGCAATTCCCGGAAAGCTCGGTGTTTGCCCTTCCGGTGAACGACGTTCCGGAGGGGTATCCCTACCCGCCACGGGTGCGCTTTGAACTGGCCCAGAACGATCTGACGTCGTACCGCCAGGCGGCGGACTTTTTGAACATCAACAAGGTGGATGCCGTTTGTCTGCAGCACGAATTTGGGATCTACGGCGGACCGGAGGGGAGCCACATTCTTTCTCTGCTGCGCGATCTGCGCACTCCGGTGGTGACCACCTTGCACACGATTCCCCACAGCCCGAACCCGAGCCAGCGACGGGTGCTGGGTGAAATCATCGAGCGGTCCGACCGTCTCATCGTGATGAGCGGCAAGGGGGTGGAGTTCCTCAAGTCGATCTATGGTGTCCCTGGGGAGAAGGTGGACCTCGTCCCCCATGGCATCCACGACGTTCCTTTCACGGATCCCAACTTCTACAAGGACTTGTTCGGCGTGGAAGGGAAGTTTGTGATCCTCACCTTCGGCCTGTTGAGCCAAAACAAGGGGATCGAATACGTGATCCAGGCCTTGCCGGAGGTACTGGAACGTTATCCGAAGACGGTCTTCGTCGTGGTGGGAGCGACACATCCGAACGTGAAGCGGGCCGAGGGGGAGACGTATCGGCTATCGCTGCAGCGGTTGGCCCGGCAGCTGGGCGTGGAGAAGAATGTTATCTTCCACAACCGCTTCGTGACCCTGGAGGAGCTCATGGAGTTCATCGGTTCGGCGGACGTCTACATCACGCCCTACCTGAACCAGGACCAAATCACTTCCGGGACGCTGGCCTACGCGATGGGGGCGGGCAAAGCCGTGATCTCCACACCTTACTGGTATGCCGAGGAGCTCCTGGGCGACGGGGCTGGCGTATTGGTCCCCTTCCGTGCGCCGGAGGCGCTGGCCCAGGCCATCCTTCATTTGCTGGAGGACGAGGCGGAGCGGCATGCCATGCGCAAAC
>DQVB01000585.1 GCA_015661985.1 Planctomycetota bacterium
CCAGGCCACGCCGGCGGCCACCACCAGCGACAGGGCCACGAAGACGTTCACTCCCATCGAAAAAACGTTTTCCGGGCGGTACGAGAGCAGCCCCCCGGCAGCGGCCAGGGCCCCGATGACGATCACCCCCCGTGCCGCATAGCTGGCCAACAGCGACCAGCGCAGGTCGTCCCGCCGCAGCTGCACCAGGCTGATCAGCCCCGCCACGGCCAACAGCCCCAGGACGACGAACGCGGCCAACGTCTCGCCCTTGCCCCAGATCCACCAGCCCGTTGCCGCCGGCATGAGGATCTTCATCGCGGCCAGCAGCGTGATACAGGCTATGAACAACTGGGATAGCACCGACGGGGCGACGAAGACGGCCAGCCCGGTGAGCATGCCGATCGTGGCCAGGCCGAAGCCGTAGTGCCAGCCGTACGTTTCACCGATATAGCCGCACAACAGGGGCGACATGGCGGCCCCCAAGTTGATCCCCATGTAGAAGATGGTGAAACCGCCGTCCCGCTTCGGACTGCCCGACGGATAGAGCGAGCCGACGATGGTGGAGATGTTGGGCTTGAAAAAGCCGTTCCCCAGAATGAGCAGGGCCAGGGCCGTGAAAAACGCCCAGGCGTGTTCGACGGTCATCATCAAGTGGCCCGCGGACATCAAGAGGCCACCTAAGATGACCGCGCGGCGAGCGCCCAGCAGCCGGTCGGCCAGCATGCCGCCGAAAAAGGGTGTCATGTACACCAGCGCCGTGTACGCCCCGTACACGGCGTAGGCGTCGCTGTCCCCGTACTTCAGGAAACCTTTGATCATGTAAAAGATCAACAGGGCCCGCATGCCGTAGTAGGAGAAACGCTCCCACATCTCGGCAAAAAACAGGGTGAACAGGCCGCAGGGATGCCCGAACAACGTGCCGGACCGAGGGTTGCCACCAGGAGTACTCATGGGCGGACGATCGGGTGCATGAATCCACAAAAAGCCAGAAAAACGCGGGGCACCTTCCCCGCCCGGCATCCGGGGCCCGGCGGCAAGGATACCCTGGCCAGGTTATACGCCGCCGAAGCCGAGAAAGTCAACAGCAGCCGACTCTGCCACTCAACGCCGCCGCGCGCACCGCTCAGCACGCGGCCAACACGCGGCACCCCTGGACACTGCGGTGGCGACGCAGCAAGCCCCCTCCGGTTATTCGCACAGGAAATCGATCCAGTGGAGAATCAAGTCGGCCAGATCCTCCGCCGCCGGACCCGTCCCCCAGTCGCCTGGCCAGGGACAGCCGTCAGCGTGTGAGTGGGCCATATCCGGAAACGCGCATGCCAGCGCCGTCCATCCCCGCCGCCGGAACCGCTCGGCCGTCTCCAACTGCCTTCGCATCATCTCCAAGTGGAATGACCTCATCCATGGCCGACGCCCTTCACTCCCAAGTTCCCCAGCCTCCACTGCCGCTTCAAAGAACTCCAGGAGATCCTGGGGCGCAGACGTGACCATGAACAGGGCCCGTGAGATCGTGTCCACCCAGGCGTAGCTGTTTGTCCACACGACCTCCGCGATCTTCTCTCCCGGATTCGTCACCACGAGCTGCGCCGTGGCGTACGGACTACCCGAGTTGCCGAGCTCCACCCTGGCCACCTCATTTCCGTCGCTATCCTTTCCGATCACCTCCCAGGATCCCCACCCGGCGTAGTAATAACGAAAGCTAATGGTGGAAGCCTGCATTTGCAGGCGCAGTTCACCCTTGGCTTCACCCTGCGAGGCTTTGAAGCCCCGGTCCGATGTCCCCCACCGATTGTCGATCTCTCCGTAGAACGTAGCTGTTGTGATCTACAGTTTGATTGTCGTCTGGTTTCGCAAGGATGGCCATCGCCCATTTGCACCTCCCGGATCGTCTGTGGTATCCCAAGAAGACCGAACCGTCCTTTGCCGGCATGCTGACCACACTGCGGCGGATCAGCTGGGAGGGTTCCCCCTGGGGCGACGATCCGGATTCACCGGCGACGCGCAGCGGTTGGTGAGGCGTAGGGTCTGGGCGGTGCAAGTCCACGGTGCATGTCGAGCTGGCGTCCTCTCACGCACACGGCGGCCGGTGATTGGAGAAGAGTCCTTCCAGTTTGGTCCGCAGATCGGCCAGTTGTTTGGACTTGAAGGTGCTCTTTGTCTTTTTGAGCACCTCGATCGTCTCTTGGATGGCTAATCGGTGTTTGGGCCGTTGCGGGCATTCCACCAGTTCACACAGGTTGGTGGCGCGGTCCTTGCGGAGCAGTTGGGCGCGGATCTGGAGCAGCTCGGACAAGCAGGCGGCCAGCGAGCGGACAGTCAGGTTGGACGGGACCCAAGTTGGTTCGCCCCTGTTGAGTGGCTCGGCCCCACTTGCTTCGCTGAAATGCAGGTCGTCCACACAGCGCTGCAGCTGTTCCTTTACACGGCTCAATCTTCGACGGAGGGCCGACTGGGCGACACAGCGTCGCACGTGCTCCAACAGCTCCGAAAAGTTCACCGGTTTGACGAGATAGGCGCTGACCGGCCCGCCTACTGCAGAAACGGCCGTGTCCAAGGATGGGTACCCGGTCACCAGAATCAGCGATATTCCACTCGCATGACGCTGGACCTCCCGCACAAGCTGAAGCTGACTGTTGCCGGGCATATGAATGTCGGCGATCACCACGTCGAACCGCTGCTGTTGCAGCTTGGCCAGAGCCCGGTCTGCGTCCGGCGCGTCATCAAGGTGGTATCCTGCACGCGACAAGAAACGACAGATGGATTCGCGGAACATGTCGTCGTCATCGGCTACCAAAATGGAAGCTTTCTGAGTCATTATGCTCACCTCACCTGTCATGGGTGCACACGAAACGATCGCCTCGGCAACTGTTCCCATTTGTGCAAGAGCGGGTGCGGGATGGCTTTGACGTGGCGGACCGGATCATGAATCGACAGGTGCGGCTTGCCCGACAAAGCCGATCCATGTTCCGCACCCATCGCCTGGGCTGTAAGGCGGACCGAGCGACGGGGCCGGCGTTTCGCTCGGCCAAAAAACGGAGGTTGGTGGTGGGGAGGACAGGGGGCCCTGACCAGCGCGGGAACACCTACAGCGCCGGCCAAGGGGGTGTTGACTTCTTGTGTGATCTTCGCGGCTGAGGAGGCAGAGGGGGGCATGTGGGTGGACCCCTGGAGTCGGGCGAGCGCCGACCAGCGCCGTCCGCCCATACGTCTCGGTCGGACCGAAAGCGGACAATGGTTCGCGGAAGTCTGATCCGGCCATCTGCGTCCTCGGCCTTTCCCGGCAGGCATCCACCGTAACGGAAGCAGGACGAGTCGGCTACGACTCCAGTGGAAACGGAACGCGACCGGCGCGCGACGCGGCGTCGACCGGATTCGGATGCGGGTGAGAGGCGGCGCCGAATGCGCTCAGGGCGACAGTGAGTAGCCGTCGTGAAAAGCGCATGCTGCCTCTCCGCAATGAACGGGTTGGCTCTTATCCCGAGCGGCTCGTCCACGCCCACCGGGCGCGCACGGGATCCCCTTGCCAACCACCTCTCCTACTACCGTAGCACCGTTCTCTACTGTGTTCGGCAGCGCGTTGCCACAAGATCGAGGAAAATCCATGCGAAAAACTCGCGCCCTCGGGCGCAACGTTCATTGCGCCAGAAGGGGCAAGGGTGGTGACCCGCTGAGGCGTTCTTCTGGCTGGCGGGGATTTGGCAGATATGCCGGCCATCAGCCGGTGGTCCGCGCCTCGGCCGGTGCGTCCGCAGTGCGCTGGTCGGTGCACGTGTCGGTCTCAACCAGGCCCACCTGGACACTCATGGGACCGAAAGGAGTCTCGAAGGGTATACAGATGGGAGGCACCCGGCTGGGGAAGTCAATGCAGTGGCATTTGCCGGAGACCACAGTCGGCAAGCTGACGCTCAAATGGAGTTTCTCCAGGCGCGCCTTAGCGCCACCGGCGATGATATTGGCCATCTCGCCGATTGCATCGGTGACCTGTGCATTGATTTCCGCCGGGGGCTGATCCGGAAGCAGGGCGCCGGTGACTGCGAGGGCTACCGACCGGCTCAGGCTTAAGACCACGACGCCCCGGGCACGCCCGGACAGGCCGATCACGCCACTGATCTCGTGCTCCGGTTGATAGCCTTTCTTGACGAAAGGCTTGCCCCGCTGGAGCTTCCATCCAAGCATCGCTTGGAAGGCAGTGACGGTGGCGGTGAGGAAGGGGTTGATGTATTCAACTTTCATGGCGGTCCAAGACAGGATGAGATCAGATAGCCGGCCCTTGGTCTGTCTGTTCGCATTGCCTACGTTGCCCTGCTGGGGGTGCCCGCC
>DQVB01000102.1 GCA_015661985.1 Planctomycetota bacterium
GGCCGGGTTTTTCGGGAAAGAACAGCTCTTCGACGCCAAGCCGCTGGTGGAGAGGTTGGCCGCCGAGTACGCCGACACCAAGCCGGCCACCGACCAGTCACGGGAACCGGGCCTCAGTGAGATGCAAGAGGCCGTGGCCGCCCTGGGCCGCTTCATCACCGTGCGCCAGGACGGCAAAGGCGACTTCACCTCGATCCAAGCCGCCATCGACGCGGCGCCAGCGAACAGCTTGATCGAAATCCAAGACAACGGGCCGTATAGTGAGCCTCTAACCATTCCGAAAGGTAAGCTGAGGCTTACAGTGCGCGGGAGAGCTGGCTGCTGGCCGATTGTTACCTCATCCGGCCCGGCGCGCGGCACAAACTGCCTGATACGGATACCTGCTCACGGAACGACTTTGGAACGCCTGGTGCTCGTTCAGAGCGCCCCGGGTGGAGTTGCTCCAGTTTGTATTTCTTACGGCGGTCGCTCGCTATCCCTCCGCCTTGTGGCGTTTACCGGCGCGCTCGATACGCGGGTCATCGCGTGCGGCACAGTCTCTCCATTTGCTGCCAGGGACTGCATTTTTCTCGTACGGGGAGCCTCGGCACATTGCCACTTGACGAACTGCTTGGTGCTTCGGGGGTGGACTTTTGTGTATCCATCTCACGTAGAGCGATGTACGGTACTGGGCGCGAACCTGCGCAACGCCCCCACGACGCTGACGGAGTGCATTGTCCGTGACATTGAGGTAGACGGTGAGGTTTCGGGGCACAGGCTTAGAGGCTGCCTCGTGTTTGGTCACGTCGATCCCCTAATCAGCAGGGACGAGAGGACCCTCGCTGCCACACCGTTGTTCGTCAACCCCGTAGCGCTCGACTATCGATTGCAGGAGCACAGCCCTGCTCGCGGCAGGGCTTCCGACGGCGGCGACATCGGCGTGCGGTGGACCCCGGAGATGCTCCAGATGTGCCGGATCGCCCTGGAGCTCCGCGCCCGCGGTCTGATCAAGTTCTGATGCTGGCGTAGCGACCAGGGGGCGGCTACGATGGACTGGGGGTCGGCCGCGGCCCGGTGTCAAGCCGGCGAGGGTAGGTTGCGGAGCCAGTCCGCGGTGCGGAGTCCTTTCCGCGGACAGGCGACATGGGTCTGACGTCGAGCAAGCGTCTCCGTCTGTTCGACAACGAACAGAGGCATCACAAGTTATGAAACTCAAACCATGGGCGATCGGAGCGCATGGCAACGCGCAAATACACGAAGGAGACAACGGTGGGTGGTCAACCAGTCCGGCGGCGGGCTTTCTTGAAGGGTATTTGCGGCGCGGTGGCCTTGTCGCCGGCCTTGCGAAAGGGCTCGCGGGCAGCTGAAAGCGAGCGTGGCCTGTGGGTCGGCGTGGCGGTCGAGGAGATTACCCCACCGCTGGAAGTGGGACTATTGATGTCTTCCAGCGCTGGCCGCTGGGAGGCCTTTGAATCGGTTCGGCTGCCGCTCCAGGCCCGCGCGCTGGTCTTGAGCGACGGGAAGCGGCGTTTTGCACTGGTGGGCCTTGACCTGATCGGCCTGGCTGGCCAAGCGGTGGGTGGCATCGACGCGTTCAAGGCGGAGGTGGCCCACCATGCCGGAGGCAGGTTCCGGCCTTCCGACATGGTGCTGGCTTCCAGTCACACCCACACGGGGCCGGAGTCGATCGCTCTGACTGACTTGCGTCACACCAAGGCCTTTGCCGAATGGACCAACGAGCTGGTGGTTCGGATCGGTTCGGCCATCCGACGGGCGGCGGAGTCAGCCGCGCCCTGCCGGCTGGTATTGGGCCAAGTGCAGGCCGGAGGGATGGCCGTCAACCGGCGCATCGTGACCAGGCGGGGGATCGCCAGCGTGCGGCGCAAGCTCCCGGCTGATGAGGTGATCGGACCCGAAGGCCCGGTGGATGATCGGCTGCGCGTAGCTGCCCTGGTCGGACGCAACGGGCGGCCGTTGGCCATGGTGGTCCATTTTGCGGCTCACCCGGTATTGGAGATGTGCATCAAGCACGTTTCGCCAGACTACCCGGGTGAGATGCTATTGGAACTCGAGCGTCGCCATCCCGGCTGCACGCCCCTTTTCCTCCAGGGCGCCTGCGGGAACATCAATCCACCGACCATGGAGCGTACTGTGGCCAACTGCCGGCGGTATGGCCAGCGATTGGCGGAGTTGGCCGACGAGGCTTTCAAGCGGGCCCGCCCCGCCGCCGTCCGGCCGTTGGTCTGGGGGTGGCGCAAGATCCAATTGCCCTGGCGAGACCTGGACGGCAAGCCCCAACCGTCACCTCTGGAGACGTCGATCGGCGCCCTGCGATTGGGTGACGCTGCATGGGGCTTCCTGCCGGGCGAGCCATTCGTGGAGATCGGGCTAGACATCGTTGGCGCGTCCCCATGGCCGTTTACGGCGGTCGTAGGCTACGCCGACGATTACATCGGCTACTTACCGACCGACCGGGCCTTTGACAACGGCGGGTACGAGATCGGCCCGGGCCGATGGTCGCGGGTGGACCGCGGCAGCCAACGGATCGTGACCGACGGAGCGATACAACTGCTGCACAGCTTGAGGAAAACCCGCCCGGAGACTCGGCCGGATTGAGTCTTCGCTTGGGCAGGCGTTTTGTCAAAGGGACCTCGGGCCCGCAAGCCTATCACATGGCCCCTTCCACCGCCTGTGGGGCCCGCAGATTGGTCCGGCACTGGTCCGACGGTTTGCAGCTTGCGCTGGTGTTTGCGTCGAAACCCGCATTTGGCCCGTACCGAACGGGTGGCCATTGACCTATCGCCACCGCAGCACGCCCCGCTTCGGGCCACGGAGATGCCAGTGCTGGTTGAAGCAGGTGCGGACAAGCTGCCGACCATGATGCCGAACGGCCCGCACCGGCCCTGGATCAGGCGGTACCGTTCTGCACCGAGACGGGGGTTGAGGAGCGGGGCGAGAGCGGCCAGCGGGTAGCCGTAAGTTCAAACAAGGTTGACCTTTGTGGCATCTGTATGACACAATTGAGATCGGCACGTACCGACCTGGGTGCGGCCGGCGGGCCCGTAGCTCAGCGGTTAGAGCAGGGGACTCATAATCCCTGGGTCGGGGGTTCGAATCCCTCCGGGCCTACTAGTTTGATATGCATTTTTACGCATATCTTCGCAAACACTTGCGCCAAAAGGCTTTACACGGCCGCCCCCTTGACCAGCTTCTGCCCGTTGCGGCCTATTTCGTGCGGTTACTGTGCCGGATTCTGTGCCGCTTTTTTTCTGTGCCACGTTTGCCTCACTACGAACAGCCTGCCTGTCGGCAGACACGGCCCGCTGGAAGTCCGCATCGGTCGCCTGGACGTAGTGGCGGGCCGCAATGGCCACCGTGTTGCCGATCCACTGGCAGACGGTGGCAATGGGAAACTCGGCCGCCAGATCGGTTTCACAACTCGCCCGCAGGTTGTGGAAGAGCCGCGGCCAGGGTTCCAGGCCGGCTCGGCGCAGGATCTTCTGAAACGTGGTGCGAAGGTTGGCGTTGATCCACCCGGCCGGGCCGTGGGCCGCCGGCAGGTAGCGATCCTCGGGGATCACGTGGGTCTGGCCCTCGGCCGCCATCTCCCACGCCTCTTCGAGGTAGGGCCTGAGCCGAGCAAAGATCGGCACCACTCGCCGGCCGCCGCCGGGTCGGCCTTCGGTCTTGGGGCTGCGGACAACCATTCGGCCAGCCGGCAGATCCACGTCCTGCCATTGGAGGCTCAGAACCTCGCTGGGGCATCGCAGGCCGCCAAACCGTGCCAGGGCAATGATCGTCCGCCACACCCAATCCGGGGCTGCGTCGATCAGCCGCTGGGTTTCCTGGACGGTCACGTACCGCCGCCGCTCGGCCGGATCGCCGGCTTTATAACGAACGTTGGCGAACGGGTTCTCTTGGATCCAACCCCATTCGATACCGCGGTTGAAGAATTGGCGGGCGTATTTCAGCCGTTTGCCGATCGTGGTGGGGGCAAGCTTACGCCCGATCAGATACGCCCGAAACTCTTCCGCATCTTCTCGGGCAATGTCCGCCAGTCGGCAATCCGGGCCGAACCACTCTCGAAGGTTGTCCGCTGTCTGTTTCCACACAACCCGTGTTCCCGGTTTCACGTCTGGCCGGTTCTCGAAAAAGTCGTCCAGCAGCTCGGCCAGCGTCGCTGTGTGTCGGGGCTCAACCAAGCCGGCCTTGGCCAGCCGGCCATGCAAGTCATCGCCGATGCGAGACAGCCAGCCGACCACGTGAGAGTCGAGGGGCGTGCCGAGTCGCTTGGACGCAACCAGCCGCTGAACCATGTTGCGGACGGTTTCGGCGTCTTTCTTCGCCCCAGGCCCCAGCCGCACCGTCCGCCGCTTGCCCGTGTCGGGGCAGACGAACAGCACCCGCCAACCGTTGGGGCCGTCTTTCGATAGCGAAGCCATGATGTTACCCTTTCTTTTCTCTGGAAGCGTTGCCCCGCCGGCTACGCCCTTTCGGTCGGCGGGGCGTTTTTCGTTTACGTGGTGGCGGGGTCTCGACGATCCGCAAGCCGAAGAA
>DQVB01000477.1 GCA_015661985.1 Planctomycetota bacterium
CCGAACGCGAAGAGGCGGAGGAAACGTACAACCTGTCTCCCGCATACCGTCGGTTCTTCGATCGGGTACTACGCTATACGAGAGAAACGGTCGTTGATGAAGAAGGGGGTCGTCACCGTCAACGCGTGCGGTGGTGGTCTGCATTGGCATTGCTTCGCTCTGTTACGTCCAGTCCTGCTGCCGCCGCGGAGACACTCCGTAATCGCACCCCTACGGCCGAGACTGAATCACCTGAGGAGGCCGACGAGATCGGGAAGAGGACAGTGTTAGACCTTGAAGCAGAGGATCATATCGAGGGGACCGACATCATCCCTGGAGGCGACACAGGAGAAGACACCGAGCAAGCAAGAAAAGACCGTCGCCGGCTCCTAGAGATGGCCCGTGAGGCGGAGAAACTCGTCGGCGAACAGGATGCAAAGCTCCTTAGAGCTGTGGAACTGGTCAAGAACTTCCTCAAAGACGGCTATCGCCCGATCCTCTTCTGCCGATTCATCCCGACCGCCGAGTACGTGGCAGAACAATTGCGTCGGCGGCTTCCCAAGGATGTCCAGATCGTTGCGATTACCGGCCTCATGCCCCCGGCTGATCGTGAAGCTCGTGTCATTGAGCTCTCTAAAGCCCCAAAGCGCGTCTTGGTATGTACGGAATGCCTCAGCGAGGGAATAAACCTTCAGGAGCATTTCGATGCGGTCATGCACTACGACCTCAGTTGGAATCCAACTCGCCACGAGCAGCGCGAGGGCCGTGTGGACCGGTTTGGCCAACCGAGAAAAACGGTCCGCGTCTTGACCTATTATGGTAGGGACAATCCCATCGACGGCATCGTCTTAGACGTGCTGATCCGAAAACACAAGAAGATCCGCTCCTCCCTTGGAATTTCAGTTCCTGTCCCCGTGGACACCGATGCGGTGATAGAGGCGATCTTTGAAGGATTGCTGCTCCGTGAGCAGGGTGGAGCCGATTCTCAACAACTTCTGCCAGGCTTCGAGGAGTACTTCAGGCCGAAGAAGGAAGATCTCTACACCCAATGGGACAACGTTGCCGACCGCGAGAAGAGCTCTCGCACCATGTTCGCCCAGGAATCCATCAAAGTAGACGAGGTTGCCCGCGAATTGCGCGAGGTCCGCGACGCTGTCGGCTCAAGTACCGACGTGAAAAAATTTGTGGTCGATGCGCTTACTGCCCATAAGGGAATCGTCTCCACTCAGGCCAACCACTACCACTTCGACGTCCGCAGGTGTCCTCGGGCTCTTCGCGATGCACTGGGGAATAACAAGCAGTTCATCGGCAGATTCGAGATGCCCGTGGACGAGGATGTGCTGTATCTAAGTCGCACCCACCCGATCGTCGAGGGATTGGCTGCCTACGTGATGGACACTGCTCTTGACCCCATCGCCGATAGCATCGCGCGTCGTGCCGGTGCCATCCGCACGAGCGCTGTTACCCGTCGCACCACGCTCCTGCTCGTCCGCTTTCGATACGACATCGTCACCCGGCGGAGGGATCACGAGTCCGCCCAGATCGCCGAAGAATGCCGCATGCTCGCCTTTACCGGTGCCCCGGAGCAGGCCGAATGGCTCGACGACGAGGCCGCCGAGGCATTGCTGCGTGCCGAGCCGGACGCCAATATTGCTCCGGAACAGGCCTCGGACTTTGTCCGCCGCGTCGTGGAAGGTATTGGGGCCCTCCGTCCCCGCCTAGAGGCAGAGGCGCAGCGTCGTGCCGAGGCCCTGCTTGACGCCCACCGCCGTGTCCGGGCCGCCGCACGCATACAGCATGTACGATATCGCGTCGAACCAAAGCCTCCGGCCGACATTCTTGGCATATACGTTTTCCTGCCCTCGACAATTGGAGGACGGATCTCATGAGGACGCGTGACCTTTTCACCACGGTTCGCACGGAGGGTGGCCTGCTGCCGGCCGACCTGCTCCAACGAATTGCCGCGGGGGATTCTGAACTCGAAGGGCTCAAACCATCGGATTACCACCTTGCCGGCGGTAAAAGGCTCAACGAAGCAATCAGCCGTGCTTGGAACAGGCTTCTCGGGGCCTGGACGACGTTCCGAGCCGCGGCAGAGAAACTCCCGCGGGACGACCTTGGCACAAGTCCCACGCGTGAGCGCTGGCTGCTGATTCTCTTCCAGGAACTCGGCTACGGCCGTCTCTCTGCTGCCAGAGCCGTCGAGATCGAGGGCAAGGCCTATCCCATCTCCCACTTTTGGCAAAACACGCCCATCCATCTTGTCGGCTTCCGGGTGGACCTCGACCGCCGCACACGCGGCGTCGCGGGCGCTGCGCGGACCAGCCCGCACAGCCTGGTGCAAGAGTTTCTTAACCGCAGCGACGACCACCTATGGGGCTTCGTGTCCAATGGTCTGCGCCTGCGCATCCTGCGCGACAACGTCAGTCTGACGCGCCAATCCTACGTCGAGTTCGACCTGGAGGGCATGATGGACGGCGAGGTCTACGCCGACTTCGCCCTTCTCTGGCTTTTGTGTCACGAGTCCCGTGTGGAGGGCGAAAGGCCCGAGCAATGCTGGCTTGAGCGCTGGGTCCGCATCGCCCAGGAGCAGGGAACCCGCGCCCTCGAACACCTCCGCGACGGCGTTACCAAGGCTATCAAGTCCCTCGGCAGCGGATTTCTCGCCCACCCTCGCAATGCCGACCTGCGCGATAAGCTACGCTCCGGGCAACTCGACAAGCAAGATTACTTTCGCCAACTCCTGCGTCTGGTCTATCGCATGATCTTTCTTTTCGCCGCCGAGGACCGCGGCCTCCTGCTCGATCCGAACGCCGACCCGATCGCGCGTGAACGCTACACCCGTTTCTACTCCACCGCCCGGCTGCGGCGGTTGGCCGAGAAACGTCGCGGCACGAAACACGCAGACCTCTATCGTGGCTTTCGTGTCGTAATGGAGCGCCTCGGCAGTGATACGGGCTGCCCGGAACTCGCCCTCCCGGCTCTCGGTAGTTTCCTCTGGTCGGACCAGGCCGTTCCCGACCTCGCCCGCGCCGACATTGCCAACCACGACCTGCTCGACGCCGTTCGCGCCCTTGCTTTCACCGTCGAGGAGAAGGTCTTTCGCGTTATCGACTACAAGAACATGGGCGCCGAGGAACTGGGCAGCGTCTATGAATCGCTCCTGGAGATGCACCCTGAACTCAATGCCGATGCGGCCACATTCGACTTGAAGGTCACCCCCGGCCACGAGCGAAAGACCACAGGCTCTTATTACACGCCCGCCAGCCTCGTCAATTGCCTGCTCGACTCCGCCCTCGACCCCGTCGTGGACGAGGCCATCAAGAAGGATGACCCCGAGCAAGCCATCCTGGCCCTCAAGATATGCGACCCGGCTTGCGGCAGCGGCCACTTCCTCATCAGCGCTGCCCATCGCATCGCCAAGCGCCTGGCCGCCATACGGACCGGCGACGAAGAGCCGGCCCCCGAAGCCCTCCGCCAGGCCCTCCGTGACGTCATCGGCCACTGCATCTACGGCGTGGACATCAACCCTATGGCCGTAGAACTCTGCAAGGTTAGCCTCTGGATGGAGGCCATGGAACCGGGTAAACCCCTCACGTTCCTGGACCACCATATCAAGTGCGGCAACAGCCTACTCGGCACCACACCGGCCCTGCTCAAGAAAGGTATTCCGGACGAGGCATTCAAACCCATCACCGGCGATGACAGGGCCTATTGCAGGGAACTCAAGAAACAGAACAGAAGAGAGCGCAAAGACTTCGAACAGGGCCAACAGTCGCTATTGTATCCCTGGCAGCGCCTGGGCGACCTCGCCACCGCCATGGTGAATCTGGACGACATGCCCGATGACACGCCCCAGGCCGTCCGAACTAAGCAGGAGCGCTACGAGGAACTGGTCAAATCCAGCGGCTACCTCTTTGGCCGCTTTTTGGCCGACGCCTGGTGCTCCGCCTTCGTCTGGCGCAAGGTTCCCGAAAGCGACGGCGGCCCGCCCTACGCCATCACCGAAGAGGTCTTTCGTGCCATCGAAAAGAGCCCCCACAGCGTGCCCCCCTGGCTGAAGGACGAGATTCAGCGTTTGGCGCGCGAGTATCAGTTCTTTCACTGGCACCTGGAATTCCCCGACGTCTTCCGCGTGCCGGCTTCGGATGAAGAGCCGGAGAACGAGCAGACCGGCTGGTCGGGTGGATTTGATGTGGTGCTCGGCAACCCGCCGTGGGAACGGATAAAACTTCAGGAAAAGGAGTTCTTCGCTGCGCGTGCCCCGGAAATCGCCGAGGCACCCAATGCGGCGGCTCGCCGGCGGATGATTGCTAAACTCACCGAGACTAACCCTGCCCTGCACCATGAGTTCAAAGAGGCGCTCCGCCGGGCCGAGGGTGAAAGCTGTCTTGTTCGGGATACAGGCCGCTATCCCCTCTGCGGCCGCGGCGACGTGAACACCTATTCCATCTTCGCCGAACTGAAGCGCAGCCTGCTCAATCCACGCGGCCGCGTTGGCTGTATCGTGCCCTCCGGCATCGCTACCGACGATACGACCAAGTTCTTCTTCCAGAACTTGATGAACACCGGCTCGCTGGTCAGTTTGTATGACTTTGAAAACCGCAATGGCATCTTCCCAGGTGTGCACCGCTCGTACAAGTTTTGCCTTTTGACCCTGCGAGCGCCCAATTCCCCGCTCGCTACTCGCCACTCCCCGCCGGCCGATTTCGTCTTTTTCGCCCACGACATGGCCGACTTGGCCGAGCGGGACCGCCACTTCACCCTGACCGCCGAGGAAATCGCACTCCTCAATCCCAACACCCGCACCTGCCCCATCTTCCGCTCAAAGAAGGACGCCGAACTGGCAAAGCATATTTATCGCCGCATACCTGTGCTGATAAAGGAAAGCCGGGGGCACGCTCCGGAGCGTAATCCTTGGCGCATGTCCTTCACGGCTATGCTTCACCAGAGCGGTGATTCACAGCTTTTCCGTAGTGAGGAAGAGTTGCAGCAGACCGGATATGGTAGGA
>DQVB01000510.1 GCA_015661985.1 Planctomycetota bacterium
CGTTGGTCGCGGGAGATCGGGCAGCGCCCGCAGGGTGGTCCGTCCGGTTCGGAGGCAGGGGAGACCGGGTAACCGGTCTTCCCTACTCCTATCCCCTATCGCATCCGCGCCTCTCGTAGCCCCGCCTCTCCGAGGCGGGGGTCCGACAGGGCGACCGCTGAGCGGCTAACCCTCAGTTTGCGAGGCAGGGGCGACCCGCGTCTCGGAGAGACGCGGCTACGGCCGTCAAGACGAGCCCCCTTGCGAATCGCCAGGGCACTTGCTATAAGATCTCCTTATGAACATTGAAGACTTGCGAATGTTTTGTGACGTTGTGCGGCATCAGAGTTTTTCGCGGGCTGCGGCGATAAACCACGTCAGTCAGTCTGCGGCCACCCAGTGCATCCACCGGCTGGAGAAACGGTTCGGCACGCCGCTGGTGGATCGCAGTCGGCGCCCGTTCATCTTGACGCCCGAGGGGCAGGTCTGCTACGAGGGCTTTCGCGAAGTGTTGGACCTGTACGACGCGGTGGAGTCCCGTGTGCGATCCCTGCGCAAGGAGATCGCTGGGGTGGTCCGCGTGGCGGCGATCTATTCGGTGGGGCTGTTCGAGATGGGCTGGACCATGCGGGATTTCATGCGACGGTATCCCAAGGCGAGGGTCCGGCTGCAGTATCACCATCCGAGCAAGGTATACCAAGCGGTCTTGGATTCCGAGGTCGATCTGGGGATCGTCTCCTACCCTACGTCCAGCTCGGAGCTGGTCGTGATGCCGTTGCGATCCGAGCCGATGGTGGTCGTCTGCCACCCCGACGATCCGCTGACGGCCCACGCCACTGTGACGCTGGAGCACCTCCGCGGCCGTGAGTTTGTGGCCTTTGATCGCGACTTGTCGATCCGCAAGGAGCTGGATCGCCACTTCCGCCAGCGGTCGGTGTCGGTGCGAATCGTCATGGAGTTTGACAACATCGAGACGATCAAGCAGGCCATCGAGATCCGTGCGGGGGTCAGCATCTTGCCCGCGCCGACGGTGCGCCGCGAGGTGGAGACGGGCACGCTGAGGGCCATCCCTTTGATCGCCCCCGCCATGGTGCGGCCGATCGGGATCATCCACCGGCATCGCAAGGTCTTTTCCCCGACCGTGACCAAGTTCGTGGAGATGTTGCTGGAGAAGCAAGGGGGAACGGACCAGCGGACGGCTGCGCCCGACGAGGAAGAAGGCCGACATCAAGCCATGGATCGATCGGCTTGAGAGGGGCAGGTGCAGCCCGTGAGGCGGGGGTTGTGGCGGGCCGTTGCCGGCAAAGGCGCCTTGGCTCCCACAGCCGTCCCTTTTTGTCGCCTCACGGTGCGATTCCCCCTACAGCCCTCAGCGGGTGGTGTTGGCATTGCTGAGAGAACCGCCATGCGAGAGTCTGAGATTCGCGTCACATTCCAGCCGTCGGGCAAGACGGTTCACGTACTGAAAGGCACCTCTTTGGCCGAAGCGGCCGGCGGGGCCGGGATCGCCCTGGAGATGCCCTGCGGCGGGCAAGGCATCTGCGGCAAGTGTCGCGTGATCGTGCGGCAAGGCGAAGTGGCAGAAGGGCCTGAACAGGCGGAGCTATTGACCGCTGAGGAGTTGGCCGCTGGCTACCGGCTGGCATGCCGGGCCGTGGTGGAGGGCCCCCTGGTGGTCGAAGTGCCCGCCGGGTCCGTCGCCGATTCAGCCCCCAAGATCTTGGCTCGTTTGGAGGGGACCCAACAGCAGGCCGCCGACCCACCGGTGCGGAAGCAATTCGTCCGGTTGCCTCAGCCTTCGCGCCGAGACGACCGGCCCGATTGGGACCGCATCCGCCAAGCGGCTGGGCCCGTGGAGGTCGATCTGGAGCTCTTGGCCCAGCTTCCGGGCCGCCTCAGGGAGCAGCGATTCGCCGGCACGCTGGTCGTGGCTGAGGGGCGGCTGATCGACTTTGAGCCGGGCAACACGGAATCGGCCTGTTATGCGGCGGCCTTCGACCTGGGCACGACCACGTTGGTGGGCATTCTCTTGGACCTCTGTAGGGGCAGAGAGCTGGCTGGGGTCTCGCGGATCAATCCCCAGGTCCGTTTTGGGGATGACGTATTGAGCCGGATCCAGCATGTGTGGGACTCCGATGAGGGTCTGAAGGACCTGCAACGGGCCGTGGGCGAGGCGGTGGACGAGATGATTGGCCAATTGGCCGAGCAGGCGGGGGTGGACCGCCGGTCGATCTACGAGGTGACCTTCTCGGGCAACACGACGATGCAACAGATCCTCTGCGGGCTGGACCCCCGGTGGCTGGGCCGCGTGCCCTTTGTGCCGGCGACATCCGAGCCCATTGTGGCGAAGGCGGCCGAGTTGGGGTTGGGCGTTCACCCACGCGCCCTGGCCTACGTGATGCCCGTTATCGGCGGCTTCGTGGGAGGGGATACGGTCTCGGGCCTGCTGGCCACAGGGCTGGCCGACCGGGACGGACCGGCGCTTCTGGTGGACATTGGCACCAACGGCGAGATCGTGCTCGGCCTGCGCGGCCGGCTGCTGGCCGCCTCCACCGCAGCTGGACCGGCCTTCGAGGGCGCACGGATCCTGCATGGCATGCGCGGTACGGCCGGCGCGATCGAGAAGGTGGTCGTCGACGGGGTGCTCAGGATCAACGTGATCGGTGACGTGCCGCCGACCGGCCTGTGCGGTTCGGCGTTGATCGACCTGGGGGCCGAGTTGCTCCGCCACGGGGTGATTACCCCCCAAGGCCGCATCTGTTTGCCCGACCGGTTGCCTGCCGAGACGCCAGCGGACTTGCGCCGGCGGATCGTCACCCACGACGGGCAAATCGCCTTTCTGCTGGCCGAAGCGCCCGAGACCAGTACCGGCAGCCCGATCGTCGTCACACAGCAGGACATCCGCCAATTGCAGCTGGCCACCGGAGCCATCCGCGCCGGGGCCAACATCCTCATGGCTCGGCTGGGCGTCTCGCCCCAGCAGTTGGAAACCGTTTTCGTGGCTGGCGGGTTCGGCAATTTCATCCGCCGCAAGAACGCCCAGCGGATTGGGCTTTTGCCGACGGAAGTACCGCGGCGTTTGATCCGGTACCAGGGAAACACCTCGCTGGCCGGCGCCCGATTGGTGGCCCTTTCCGCCCGCGCCCGCCAGCTGGCCCGTTCGCTGGCCGAGCGGGCCGAACACGTCGATCTATCGGCCGACGCCCAGTTCCATCAGGCCTTTGCCGAAGCCATGGTTTTCCCCGCGGACCTGGGATGACCCGGAGGTTGGCCCGCGGGTGGCTGCCTTCGGTCGCCCCCGTCTGCCAGGCGTGCCCTCCGGCGATGGTGCGGTCGGTCCCCGGCGGAGGGGCTGCAGGCACGATCCGGGTGGGGCC
>DQVB01000387.1 GCA_015661985.1 Planctomycetota bacterium
CGATCGATCGAGCGTGGGCAGGTTCTGCGGGTCAGCACCAAGGCCGCCGGATGGTCCTTCATCGGCAAGATCGCTCGATACGCTTCGGCCACTTCGTTGGCATCGGCAGGCCGGAAGACGTACAGGCCCGGGATGGCCCGGAGAGCAGCCAAGTGTTCGACCGGTTGGTGCGTCGGGCCGTCTTCGCCCACGCCGATCGAGTCGTGGGTGAGGATGTAGATGACCGGCAGGCCCATCATGGCGCTCAAGCGCATGGCCGGCCGCATGTAGTCACTGAACACGAAGAACGTGGCCGCGTAGGGGCGAAGCCCGCAGAGAGCCATGCCGTTGGCCGCGGCGGCCATGGCATGTTCACGGATGCCGAAGTGCAAGTTCCGGCCGGCCCGCTGGGTAGCCGAAAAACTCGACTCGCCGCCCAAGAGCGTCTTGGTCGAAGGGGCCAGATCCGCCGAGCCGCCCAAGAGCCAGGGCAATCGCTTGGCCACTGCGTTGAGCACCTTGCCGGACGATACCCGGCTGGCCATGCCCTTGCTGTCAGCCCCGAAGCTGGGAATCTCCCCATCCCACCCCGGCGGCAGCTCTCGCTTCAGTATCCTGTCGACCTGGCCGGCCAGTTCGGGATACTGACGCCGATAGGCCTCCAGCCGCTGGTACCAAGCCTGCCGCAGCTCCGCCCCCCGTTTGCCGACCCCATCCCGGAAGTGGGCCACCACCTCCTCAGGCACAAGGAACTGGGCGTCGGCCGGCCACCCATAAACAGCTTTGGTAGCCCGCACCTCCTCCTCGCCCAGGGGGGCGCCGTGTGCTTCGGCCGTGTCCTGGGCACGGGGAGCCCCCCAAGCAATATGGCTCCGCACCACGATCAACGTGGGCCGGTCGTCGGTCCGAGCAAATCGGGACAACGCTGCCCGCATCGCGCCCAGGTCGTTGGCGTCCTCCACATGGACGACGTGCCAGCCGTACCCGCGGAACCGCGCCGCCACATCCTCGCTGAAGGCCAGCTCCGTGGACCCCTCGATGGTGATCCGATTGTCGTCGTAGATCCAGCAAAGGTTAGAAAGCTTCAGGTGACCGGCCAGCGACGCGGCTTCAGCCCCTATCCCTTCCATCATGTCGCCATCGCTGCAGAGGGCGTACACATTGTAGGTGAACAGCTCCAGGCCAGGGCGATTGTAACGAGCAGCCAGCCACCTGGAGGCGATGGCCATCCCGAGGCTGGCCCCTACCCCCTGGCCCAACGGCCCCGTGGTCACCTCCACGCCGCTCGTGTGGCCGTATTCGGGGTGCCCCGGCGTCCGGCTGCCCAGCTGGCGAAACTGGCGGATCTGGTCCAGCGTCACAGCCAACTGGTCGATCGGACCGCCCGACGGATCCAACTGCCGGACCCCGCTCAGATGGAGTAACGAGTACAGCAGCATCGAAGCGTGTCCACAGGAAAGGACGAAGCGATCGCGGTCCGGCCAGGCCGGGGCGGCCGGGTCGTAACGGAGCACTTCGTTGTAAAGCACGTAGGCCACCGGAGCCAAAGCCATCGGCGTGCCCGGATGCCCGCTGTTGGCCTTTTCAACGGCGTCCATGGATAAGGTGCGGATGGTGGTGATGGCCAATTGCTCGATCGATGTGGTCGAAATGGACATGGCTCTCCTTGTTCTGTCTCCCAGTACCATCGCCGGGCGATTCGGCTGAATCACCGTACGCGATTCTGCTACGCACCTGGCGACAAATCCAGATGTTCAAGCCCGAATATCGAAACAGAACCTGAATGCCCCAACGTGGGACAGGCTTCCAGCCTGTCACCCACAACCCAAAAGTTGCGCGCACGGCGCGCCCATGTGCAAGCAGTCGGATTCCAAACCCCAATCAGAGAAACACTGGATACTGTCCGGCGGTTGCAGCACAGCATCCAGCGGCGCCCTGGTGCGTTTGGGACATTTGGATTTCGGATTTCGTGTTTGTTTCGCCCTTTCGTGCCTCGTGTGTCGGGGTTTCCGCGGGTCCTCTGTCACGCAATCGCGCACGGCCATTCATGCCGCACGCGAGCACCGCTCGCCGCCTCCCGCACCGCCCCAGCTCCGCTGGCTACAATCACTCCACCGCTTCGGTAGACGGCAGGGCCAAAGTCAAGTCCCAAGTGTAGAGATGGCCCCGGCCAGCGTCAACGTGCCGCTCGGTGCAGGTGCTGTCGTCCCCGACCGGGACAAAACGGCACCGTGCAACGAGGCCCCCTACCCCCAGCCGGCCAACGGCCTGCCCAGGCCGTTTCGGCGAAAAAACCTGCCGTGACGCAGACTTCCGGCCTCGCACCCACAACCCAGAAGCTGCGCGCAGGGAGCACACACGTGTAAGGACAGACTCACCGCACCGCGTCCCTGGCCCGGCGCTCGAGCGCGGCCAGCCGATATAGCCGCTGCATGATCACGTAAAACGGCGGCAAATAGACAATATCGGCAAAGAAAACCACTACCGCAAAACCCCATGGCAAACGCCCCAGGCCCACGTAGTAGAGGGCCGCCAGCGAGGAGAGGGCTTTGCTCCAAAAGCCGAGCATCAACAGATGGCGGTTCTCCACCGGGTTGGCCGCGACCAGGTGGTAGCCCACGCCGAACAGCCCCACCAGGATCCCCATGATCTGCACGGGTAGAATCACCTCGGGCTTCGGTACCCCGAGCAGTTTGTAGCCTTCGTGATAGAAGCAGATCATGCTCAGCCCGACCAGGATATTGAACGTGCCCGCAAAGCGCAACACGAACCGCATCCAGGGGCGAAGCGGCAGGACCAGCAGCCGGCCATAGGCGGCAGCCCCGGTCTTGCCCCGCCGTGGCCGAGTCTGGCCGCGGCCACCCTCGTCCAGCACGCCTGTGGCCGTTCCGTCCATGTGGCCGTTCATCCTCCCGTTGCCATGTCCTCCGGACCGAGCCTCTCCGGCGTCGCTTGCCCACCCCCGGCGCCACGCCGTCCAGCGGGCTGGCGGGCGACAGCAACCCTCTCCTGCCGGCCAACAGTCTAGCGGATCGGCCGCAGGCTGGAAAGGCGAACCCGTTGTGCCCCGGTCCGTGGATCGACCGGGGCGGGCGCTCAGCCCAGATCGCCCGCCTCTGCAGGGGCAAGTCGTCAGACGGGCCACGGGCGCGATGCTGCGGTCTTACCTCAACCAGCCGCAACCGGCCTTGCGGGAGAACGTGCCAGCAGGTCTTCCCGGCCTTTGCGGGCACAAAAATCGCCCAACGTTTCGCCGCCACGACGGCTCTGGCGGAAGTACTGCAATACGGGGACCAGTTCCGAGACGATGTCCCCCAAAGGGACCAGGTCTTTGAAGAGAAACGCAAGCCGCGTGCCCAGGCGGCTGCCCCCCAAGTAGATCGTATACTTGCCCTTGGTCTTGCCCACCAGCCCGATGTCGGCATTGTAGGGCCGAGCGCAGCCGTTGGGGCATCCCGTCATCCGCACCGTGAACCGTTCGCCGGCCAAACCCAGCCGCTGCAGCTCCCGCTCCAATTGGTCCACCACGCTGGGCAAGACGCGCTCGGCCTCCGTGACCGCCAGCGGGCAGGTGGGAAGGGCTACACAGGCCATGGACCAGCGACGAACGGTGGAGAACTCCTCGCTCGACGCCACCCCGTGCTGTCGCAAAACCTCCTCCACCCCCGAACGGTCCTCTTCGGCAATGTCGGTAAACAGGATGCTCTGGTGCCCCGTCAGCCGGATCCCGGGACGATACCTTTCCGCTACCCGACGGACCGCCGCCTTCAGCTGACAGCCGTTGTGATCGGCCAACCGCCCATTCTCTATGTTCAATCCATAGAACCATCGGCCGTCGCCCTGAGGGTGCCACCCCATGTGGTCGTCGTGGCCGCACACATGGACCGGATGTGGATCGGTCAGCGGTCGGCCATAGTACTCGGCCACCACCGAACGGAAACGGTCCACGCCCCAATCGGCGATCAGGTACTTCAGCCGTGCCCGCTTGCGATCGGCCCGATTGCCATGGTCACGCTGGACCTTGACCACCGCCTCGGCCACGGCCACCACCTCCTCGGGAGCCACGAAAGCCACCTCTCTGGCCAGCGCCGGAAAAGTGCTCGCCTTGCTCGGCGTCATCCCTAACCCGCCCCCTGCCAGTACGTTGTAGCCGATCACCCGGCCGTCGCGGCAGATCGCCACCAGCCCCAAATCATTGGTGTATACGTCTACGCAATTGTCCTCGGGCAGCGCAATGGCCGTCTTGAACTTCCGGGGCAAGTAGGTCCGGCCGTAAACGGGTTCCACCTCACCGGCATCCTCCGGCCACACCCGCTGCCGCTGGCCCGTCTCGGGGTCCCTGAGCCAAATCTCATGGTAGGCGGCCGAACGGGGCAGGAAATGCCGCGACAGCTCATCCGCCATCCGCTGTATCTCCTCATGCACCGCGTCCTTGATCGGGGCCGGACAGCAAAGCACATTGCGCTGCACGTCGCCGCAAGCTCCCAACGTGGTCATCTGGGCCTCGTTGATCCGCCGTATCGTCTCCCGCAGGTTTCGCTTCAAGACGCCGTGCAGCTGCAAGGCCTGCCGGTCCGTGATCCGCAGCGTGCCGTTACCGTACCGGTCGCAGAGGTCCAGTTGCACCAACAGCTGCTCGGCCGTCAGCTTGCCGCCGGGCAATTTGGTCCGGACCATCATCGCAAAGGCCTTGGCCAAACTGCGGCCGTCCGGCCCCTTCGTCCCCCGCAAATCCCGGTCGTCCTGCTGATAGGTGCCGTGGAACTTCAGCAGCTGGATCGCCTCGCCCGAAAAATCCGGCCGTTCGCTGGCCAATTCCTCGGCAACTGTCCCCCGCAGGTAATGGCCCCGAGCCTTGACGACCTCCACTTTGCTCACCCGGTGGGGCGCCGGCGCCGTCCGGTGGGCTCGTCTACCCCCGCCGTTGCCGCTGTCCGCAGTCATCGCCGTTCCTCCCCTTCGCCGTCGACCTGATTGGCCAGGATTGACCCGTGGCATAGATCACTATACTCATAATATTAAGTATCTTGCCTTTCGATTTTATCAACATCGGCGGGCGAGTCCAGGGGCTGGAGGCGCTTTTTTGCAAAGATTTCGGGCACAAGCGCCGTTCAGGGCGTCCAGTCAGTGGGGCAGGGCTAGGGCCTGCGAGCTGTGTCCTCACCAAAATCGTTTTTTTGGGAACACTGGACTAGCTAAATGGAGAGGGCCGCCTTGCATCAGCAATGCCAAAGGGGCTTCTGGGCGACGTCTGTGGAGGCGGTTGGCTTCACCAAGGCGTTCCGGACATCCGCGGCAAAAGGGCGAGCGGTGCACCACGTATACACCCCTGTCGGTGCCAGTGCAGTAGGACAAACTGGTTGCTCGCTCCGGGCCACTTTGCCTACAATTGTCGGGCCGCGGGAGGCGGCACTGGGAACGCCGGCCGCGGCGGGTGGGCGACTATCCTGTGGTACTTCGCGCGTGAAATACAGCCATGGTTCATTTCGGGCCTTTTCCGGGTTACAGCGGTCGGAGGCGGACCGACCCCTTGTGGTCCCGCCTTTGGGTGGCATGGCGAGCCCCTATTCGCCGTCCCCCTGCCGCCTGAAGGCGGGACTACAAACAAACCGGACCTTGCTCGGGCTCCGAGGCTGTTGCCCGGTTTTGAGCTATAAGGACAGCTGTTGTCGCGCGAGGTCGGTGGCGGGGGTGGCGAGAATTCAGCGGAGCGGCGGGCCAGTGCACCAGCACGACCTTCTTCCCGGCGTATTGGTCATTGGGCACGGGACTCGGGAACCGAGCGGGGAGACGGAGTTCCGCCGGGTGGTGGAGTATCTTCGGTCCATGTTGGCTTTCCCGGTGGAATGGTCCTTCCTTGAGTTTCGGCGTCCGACCATCGAGGAGGGCGTACGGCGACTGGTTCAAAGGGGGGTGGGTCGGGTGGTGGCCGCTCCGCTGTTGCTTTTTGCCGCCGCTCATATACGCAGGGACATTCCAGGTGCGTTGGCTCGGGCCGCCGGCGATGGGGGGCACGTGGAGATTTGCCAGGTCGGCCCGCTGGATTGTCATCCCAAGATCGTTGAGCTTTCGGCGAGGCGTTTTCGTGAGTGTCGATCGGGCGGGCAGCGGGTCGCGCGCGGCCTGACCGCACTGCTGCTGGTCGGCCGTGGCAGCCGCG
>DQVB01000186.1 GCA_015661985.1 Planctomycetota bacterium
ACCATCATCGGCCAAGTCGGCTTCGACGGTGGCGGAGTCGGCCCCGGGGGCTTTCCGTTCGTAGTACCGCCTTCAGGCGGTAATCCCGGGCTAGCCGCTCGCCAGCGCTATCCGGCGCCAGGTCGGCGAATTCCTGTTTGACTACCTTTCCCAGCCTTACTGAAGGGCCACTCCCACCGGAGGCAACGCCTGCCTGCCATTCAAAAACTGGCAAGAGTCGAGCTTTCGCCCCAGGAAAAAAGAAAAACTAGATCTGACCCCGGATGCCCCGGATGCCTCAGTTCGGCCCGCGAAGCCAACACCGTGCCCTTTGCCGATGGCGTGGCTTGCGCCGACGTACCAAGAGAGCACGCGACCTCGACAGCACCCCACCGTGCTTGGCGGGGTGTTTGCCCCTTTTGCATGGAGACGGAACGCGACCTCGACAGCACCTTGGATCGACTTTTGCCATTTTGCCACAAGTTATTGCACGACAAGAGCTTGTGACAAACATCTTCGTCTCTTTCTCTACGGCGCGGTTCCGCAAGGTCTTGCTGTGCAATTCGTTGCGCCGAACAGCCTGTCCGCGACCACCAGGAACGGCGGAACTCGGGCCAAGAGTCTAGCCAAGGGCTCCGCCCTTGAGATCCCTTTCCGCGGGGATTCCGTCGCGAGCTCGTTTGGAGTGCGGTGCTCCTGCACCGCTTTCGATTCAAAGCGGCAGAGGACTGCCGCACTGGAAAAAAACGCGAACAAAATTAGCGCTTTCGGCGCGGTAAGGGTTCTAACTGTCTCGCCTCGCCCTGGCGGCGGCAGTGGCCGTTGGGTTTTGGGATATGTCCCTGGTGTCCGAGGTGGCGGGACACTAGAGGCCGGCAATCGGCAGAGCTTTTCGGCTACAGGGGTGGCCAGCAGCACTTCGGGCACCCAGGTGAAGTAATTCATTCGCCCACTGGGGTGTCGTGGCCTTCTCGTCTGGTGGACTTTCCTGGCTGCGTTTGCCCAATTTTCGGCAATAGGTATTGGCCCAGGCCCGGGTTGGCGCTACTATTTATGACAACGATTGCTGTTAAAATAGTCTCCCCCGGCTGAGGCGTTTTGGCCGGCTTGTGGAACACCGGGTCTGAGGAAGGCATGTGAGCGAGGCAATGGCAAGTCAGGAGGCGACGATTCGGGAATTCGCCGAGCAGGAGTACCGTTGGGGGTTTGATTCGCGGATCGATTCGGAGACGATCCCCCCGGGGCTCGATGAGGGGGTCGTGCGTCTCATCTCGGCCAAGAAAGGGGAGCCCGATTGGCTCTGCCAGTGGCGGCTGCGGGCTTTGCGCCACTGGCAGCGGATGCGCGAGCCCACGTGGGCCAACCTCCGTTATCCGCCCATCGACTATCAGCAGATCGTCTATTATTCGGCCCCGAAGTCACCGGCCGGAGGCCCCCAGAGCCTGGACGAGCTCGACCCGGCTGTGCGCCAGATGTTTGACAAGCTGGGCATTCCGCTGGCCGAGCAAGAGCGTTTGGCCGGCGTGGCCGTCGACGCGGTGGTGGACAGTGCGTCGGTGGCCACCAGTTTTCAGAAGCAGTTGGCCAAGTTGGGGATCATTTTTTGTTCTTTCTCCGAGGCGGTACGGCGGCACTCCGAGTTGGTACGGCGGTATTTGGGTTCCGTGGTGCCCTACACGGACAACTACTTTGCGGCCTTGAATTCGGCCGTGTTCAGTGACGGTTCGTTTTGTTACATCCCACCCGGCGTGCATTGCCCGATGGAACTGTCCACCTATTTCCGGATCAACGCGAGGAACACAGGCCAGTTCGAGCGGACGCTGATCATTGCCGAGCCGGGCAGCTACGTGAGTTACCTGGAGGGATGCACGGCACCGATGCGGGACGAGCACCAGCTTCATGCGGCGGTGGTCGAACTGGTGGCCCATGAGGAAGCCCAGATCCGCTATGCCACGGTTCAGAACTGGTATCCTGGCGACCGCGAGGGCCGCGGCGGGGTATACAACTTCGTGACCAAGCGGGGGATCTGTCGGGGAGCGCGTTCTCGGATTTCGTGGACGCAGGTGGAAGTGGGCTCGGCGATCACCTGGAAGTATCCCAGCGTGATTCTGCGTGGCGACGGGAGCGTTGGCGAGTTCTATTCGGTGGCTTTGACCGGTCGCCGCCAGCAGGCCGACACGGGCACCAAGATGATCCATATCGGCCGGAACACGCGGAGCACGATCGTCTCGAAGGGGATTTCGGCCGGCCGCGGCCAGAACAGCTACCGCGGCCTGGTCAAGGTGCAGCGGGCTGCCGAGGGGGCGAGGAACTATTCGCAGTGCGATTCGCTGCTGCTGGGCGATCAGTGTGGTGCCCACACGTTTCCTTACATCGAGGTGGCCAACCCGACGGCGCAGGTGGAGCACGAGGCGTCAACCTCGCGGATCGGCGAGGACCAGATTTTCTACTGCCGACAGCGGGGGCTGGCCGCCGAGGACGCCGTGAACCTGATTGTCAACGGGTTCTGTAAAGAGGTGTTCCGGGAGCTGCCTATGGAGTTCGCCGTGGAGGCCCAAAAACTGTTGGCTGTCAACCTGGAAGGGAGTGTCGGCTGACGGGCGCGGGAGCCGCTGGGTGCAAGCGCCGGTGAGGCGCGGCAGCCTGTGGTTTGGGCGTGGTTGTCGAGGTTGTTTTTTTCTGGCGTGGGACAGGCTTCCAGCCTGTCGGCACAAGCCAAAAGGTGGGCGCGGCGCACACATGTGCAAGCAGCAAGACTCCAAGACGGTATGAGGCGGCACGATGTTGATCGTCAAGAATCTGCATGTTCGGGTCGGTGACAAGCCGATCCTTCGAGGGATTGATTTGGAAGTGCATGCCGGCGAGGTCCATGCGATCATGGGGCCTAACGGTTCGGGCAAGAGCACGCTGGCCCAGGTCATCGCCGGGCGGGATACGTATGAAGTGACCCAGGGCGAGGTGTATTACGAAGGGGTGCCGCTGCTGGAGATGGAGCCGGAGGAGCGGGCACGGGAAGGTGTGTTCATGGCCTTCCAGTATCCGGTGGCCATCCCGGGGTTGAGCAACACCCGCTTCCTCCACGCCGCGCTGAACGCGATACGCAAACACCGCGGTCTGCCCGAGCTGGACGCCATCGACTTCTTGGCTTTGATCCGCGAAAAGGCGGCCTTTTTGCAGATGGACGCAGGGCTTTTGGAGCGGCCGGTCAACGAAGGGTTTTCCGGTGGAGAGAAAAAGCGGAACGAGATCTTTCAGATGGCCGTGCTCCAGCCACGCCTGGCCATCTTGGACGAAACCGACTCCGGGCTGGACATCGACGCTTTGAAGATCGTGGCCAACGGTGTCAACTCGCTTCGGCGTCCTGGGCGGGCGTTCATCGTAGTGACGCATTACCAGCGGCTGCTCAGCTACATCGTACCGGACCGCGTCCACGTGCTGTACGAGGGCAGCATCGTTCGTTCCGGCGGTAAGGAGTTGGCGTTGGAGCTGGAGGCAAGCGGCTATGGGGGCCTGCAGCGGGGCGCCGCGCGTGACGCGGCGCCGGCGCTTCCTTAGCAATGGCGTCCGGCCGGCCGTGGGGTGGCGTGGTGTCCGGGGCGGCGGCGGAGGGTTTGGGGCGAGGCGGTGTCCTGCGGCAGGTGTTGAGCATCGAGGAAGTGTGATGGGAACGCAACAGGCGGGCGACGCATTCTTGAGAAACCTGGACGGGTTGCGAGGGCATACGGTTGCCTCTCGGCCGTCGTGGTTGGGTGAACTTCGCGGCGCGGCGTTGGGGCGATTCACTCGGCTGGGGTTTCCCACGACGCGTCAAGAGGAATGGCGGTTTACCGACCTTTCACGGATGCTTTCCATCCGTTTTGAGCCGGCCTGCGGGGGGGCTTCCGACGGGTTGGCCTCCGAGGCCTGGGCGCTGGTCCACGCGCTGCCGGGCCCGCGCGTCGTCTTGGTGGATGGTCATTTTCGCGCGGATTTGTCCGTTACGGCGGCCGGCCGTGGGATCGTCGTTGACAGCCTGTGCCGGGTGCTCCGGGACAGCCCTGGGCTGTTGGCACCCCACTTGGCCCACTACGCTCCCTGGCGCGAGCATCCCTTTGTGGCCCTCAACACCGGGCTGGCCACCGAAGGGGTCTTCGTGCAGCTGGCGGCCGGCGCTGTGCAGGAGGAACCGGTTCACCTGGTCCACCTCTGGACGGCGGCGGGGAAGGCCCGCGTGGCCCATCCCCGCGCCTTGATCCTGGCCGAGCCGAACAGCCGCGCCGCGATTGTGGAAAGTTACTGGGGGTCCCACGGGAGCGTGTCGCTGACCAACGCGGTGACCGAGATCGTCGTGGGTCGAGGGGCGGTGTTGGAGCATGCCAAGCTTCAAGAGGAAGGGGACGAAGCTTTCCACATGGCGACCGTCCAGGTCCATCAGCAGTCCCGAAGTTCGTTTACATCGCACGTCGTCTTTCTGGGCGGATCGCTGGCGCGGAACGAAATCAACATCCGGCTCGAGGGCCGGCGGTGCCGGTGCACGTTGAACGGCCTCTATTGGGCGCGTGGCCGCCAGCACATGGACCTGCGCACCCGGATCGATCACGCCCAGCCGGCCTGTGCCAGCGAAGAGCTTTACAAGGGAATCCTCGATGAGCGTGCCCGCGGGGTGTTCAACGGGAAGATCTACGTCCATCGGGCGGCGCAGCAGACCGACGCCAAACAGACGAACCGGGCGCTGGTGCTCTCGGACCAGGCACGGGTGAACACCAAACCGCAGCTGGAGATCTTTGCCGACGACGTGCGCTGTACCCATGGCGCCACGGTGGGCCAGATCGAGCCGGAAGCCATGTTCTATCTGCGTTCGCGAGGCATTGCGGAGCGCCGGGCGCGGCAGCTTCTGATCTGGGCCTTCGCCAACGACGTGGTGGGGCGCATCGGACTGGCACCCTTGCGCACCGCGGTGGAGCAGCTGTTGACGGCCGGCGATGGACTTTCCGTAGGCCCCGTGGCCGGGAGGTTGCCGTGAGTACCACGACCCTGCAGTCCGCCACGAAACGGGCAGCCGAGGCTTTGGACGTGGCCGGCTTGCGCCGCCAGTTCCCGATTCTCGGCCGCGCGGCCCGCGACCGGCCGCTGGTCTACCTGGACAACGCGGCCACGAGCCAGAAGCCTCAGGCGGTCATCGACGCCCTGCTGCGCTTTTACACCGAGGACTGCTCCAACATCCACCGAGGGGCTCACCTGCTGGGCCAGCGCGCGTCGGAGGCGTACGACGCGGCGCGGGTCCGAGTGCAGCGGTTCCTGGGCGCCGGCAGCGACTCTGAGATCATCTTCGTGCGGGGGACGACCGAAGCGATCAACCTGGTGGCCCAGGCCTTCGGCACGAGGCATCTCGAGCCGGGCCAGGAGATCATCATCTCGACCCTCGAACACCATGCCAACATCGTGCCGTGGCAGATGCTTTGCCAGCGCCGGGGCACGCGACTGCGGATCGTCCCGGTGGACGAGACGGGCCAGTTGGTGATGGATGCCTACGAGCGACTGCTGGGGCCCCGTACCGGCCTGGTGGCCGTAACCCACGCCTCCAACGCCCTGGGGACGGTCACCCCGCTTCGGGAGATCATCGCCCTGGCGCACCGCCAGGGCGTCCCTGTACTGGTCGACGGAGCCCAAGCCGTACCTCACCGGCGAGTCGACGTCAGTCAGCTGGATTGTGACTTCTACGCCTTTTCCGGGCACAAGGTTTTCGGCCCCACCGGGATCGGCGTGTTGTACGCGAAACGGCGGTGGCTGGAGGCCATGCCGCCTTACCAGGGTGGGGGAGGCATGATCAGCTCCGTCCGTTTCCAGGGTACCACCTACGCCGATCCGCCCCACAAGTTCGAAGCGGGGACGCCGCACATCGCCGGGGCCATTGCGCTGGGAGCGGCCATCGATTTCCTCGACCAGTACTCGGGCCGGGCAATCGAGGAGTACGAACAGCAGCTGCTGGAGTACGCGACCCAGTCGTTGGCGAGCGTGCCCGGGCTGCGGATCATCGGGACTGCCCCGGACAAGGTGCCCATCCTTTCCTTCGTGCTCCAAGGCATCCACCCGCACGACGTGGGCACGATCCTGGACCGCTACGGCATTGCCACACGAACCGGCCACCACTGCGCCCAGCCGTTGATGGAACGATTCGGCGTGCCGGCCACCACCCGCGCCTCGTTGGCCATGTACAACACCCACCACGAGATCGACGCGCTGATTGACGCACTCCATAAAGTGAACGAGGTGTTCCGGTGACTACCGATCTGCGCGATTTGTACCAACAGGTGATCCTGGACCATCAACGCAGCCCACGGAATTTCCACGGCCTGCCCGACGCGGATCGGGTGAGCACGGGATACAACCCCCTGTGTGGCGATCGCGTGACCGTCTACGTGCGCTTCGAGGGCCAACGGCTGGCCGAGGCCAGCTTCCAAGGCACCGGGTGCGCCATCTGCATGGCCAGCGCCTCGATGATGACCGAACAGATCCAGGGCCGGCCGGTGGACGAGGTGGAGGACCTGTTCCATCGCTTCCAGGATCTGGTGACCGCCGGTGATCTGCTTTCGGCAGACCTGGGTCGTCTGGGTAAGCTAGCCGTGTTTGCCGGCGTCCGCCAGTTCCCCATGCGCGTCAAGTGCGCCACCCTTCCCTGGCACACCCTGCGCGCGGCCGTGTGCGATCAAAGAGCAGAGGTTTCCACCGAATGAAATTCCCCTGCCCCGTCGGTCCGGAGTCGACCGTCCTTGTGCTTCGGGAAACCTGCGACCGCTGCTCCGGCGGCGGGTCACCTGGTCACAAGGCGCGGGCCGCATCGACCCAAGGAGCTGATCATGCCCCTCCGTGAAGAGCATTGTCTGGAAGCGCTAAAGACATGTTACGACCCCGAGCTTCCGGTCAATATCGTTGACCTGGGCTTGGTGTACCGATGCCAGGTCCAGCCCTCCTCCCAAGGCGGCTACGAAGTGACGGTGCAGATGACCCTCACGGCGCCGGGCTGTGCCATGGCCGAGTTGCTCAAAGAGGATGTGGAGAGCAAGCTGGCTGCCCTTCCAGAAGTGCGAGCCGCGCGCGTCGAACTGGTCTTCGATCCCCCCTGGGACCCGTCGCGCATGTCCGAGGCGGCCCGCCTGGCGCTGGGACTTCTTTGACCGGCGCCGCAAGCGCCTTTTCCTCCCCTTTGGCTTCTCGTGCCGCGGCGCGGCTCCGGACGATGCCGTCCGGAGGCGCGTCGGGAGCTTCGCCTGTAGCGAGTGATCAGTGGGCCGGCCCGAACAGCACAGCGTTGAGGAACAACCGCTGGACGGCCGGGTACATGGCCCGGTAGTTCGGATCATCGGTGAAGGCGATCACGTGGCCTCGCCCCAGCGACTGGTAGGCCAGATACGGCGTTTCGGCCAGCAGTTCGAGCGTCTTGGGCCAGCAGAACCCGCTGGTGAGCAGCTCCTGCCCTTTGGCGAAGCTCACCAGGTTCCGCCCCGCCGTGGGCAGGAGCGGTTTGAGGATCAGGTTGCCCGTGTAGAAGACGTCCAGCTGGGGATCGATGTGGTAGGTGACCCAATGTTCGGTATAGACCGAAGCGCGGAGGAAAACACCGGGGGCCGAGTCGGGTGAGACCATGGTGGGCTTCGGATCATCACCCGGCTGCTGCCGCGTGCCGCTGGTCTGGATCGGCTCCACCGGCTTGCGCAGTCTTTCGGTGGATACCAGGCCGATCTCTTCGCCCATGGCCCACACGACGGCACCTCGCACCAGCACCAGCGTGCCGCCGCGGCTGACCCATTGGCGGATCCGCCTGGCCAGGTCCGCGTTGAAGCCGTCCTGCTGGGAGTAGCTTCCGTGGGGAAGAATGAGGACGTTGAACTGCTCCAGATCCACGCTGCCCAGGCTGCGGGCTCGCACGCGTGTGGTCGGATAGCGGAGCCGCTGGTCGAACAGGTACCACGTGTGACCGACGCTGTAACTGGTCGGACGATCCACGGGCAGGAGGATCTTGGGCGGTTGGACCCAGTGCACGTGTGGGCCGCCCAGGTGCGCTCCCTCGTCCACGAAGCCCGTGTCGGCGGCGTAGACGTCCAGTCCAAACCGTTCGGCCGCTTCCCGTACGGCTTGATGCAATGGCGGCCCATTCTGTCGCAGGAAGAGGATCAGCGTGCCTGGGGCGAAAGAGCGGCCTGCCAGTTTCATCGACCGGTCGATGACGTGGACGCGCAGTCCGGCGCGGAGCCATGCGGCGAGGGCTTCCAGCGCGCCGTCGGTCCCCGGAACCAGGTAGGCCACCTTGGGCCTGTGGCCAGGGAACCGGCCGCCGCCGG
>DQVB01000061.1 GCA_015661985.1 Planctomycetota bacterium
AGTCGCTCAAAACATACCGCCCGGGCGGCACCTGGACGACCGCGCCGGCCCCGGCGGCGATGGCCTTCTGGAACGCTGCTGTATCGTCGGCGTGGTCGTCGGGGGTGGCACCGAAATCGGTCACCGAGATCTGTCTGGAGGGCATCCGGAACGGCTCCTCGCCACGGCGATATCCGGCCATGGAGAAGTCGGGGAGGCGACTTTGCGGCCTCCACAACTCGCCGGAAGCGCCCCACAATCGAGAGTGGATAGCCTCGCCGGCGCCGCCCCCTTGGGCCTGGACCGGAAGGCAACACATCGCCACCACACCCACAACCGTAGCCAACACGCCCCGAGGCGGCGCGGAAGCGTGGGCGGGCCTTTGCCTCGCGGTAAGCAAGTGAGCATTGACCATGGTGCCTGTCGTCCGTTGCTGAAGGCATCTGCGCTGAGGGTTGCCACATGTGGAGGGTCTGCCGACATCGCCCGCTGTTGCGGCCCCGTCCGAGCACCGGCGGCTCACTCCGCCGCGGCGCGTCATGGGCGGCGCGCGCCGGGGAGCGGGGACAGCCTGATCCATCGGATTCAGTTGGACAGCGACTGCAGCGGGGCCGGGATCCGGCCGCCGAAGCGGACGAATCGACCGCTGGCCCCGGCGTTGCGGACTTCCGCCACCGGGGTGGAGCCGAAGAGCCCGCCGAAATCGACCCACTCGCCTGCCTTGGCGCCCGGGACGGGAATGATGCGCACAGCCGTGGTTTTGTCATTGGTCACGCCGATGGCCATCTCGTCGGCGATGATGGCGGCGATCGTTTCGGCGGGCGTATCGCCGGGGATGGCGATCATATCCAGGCCGACCGAGCAGACGGTGGTCATGGCTTCCAGTTTCTCCAGCACCAGGTGGCCTGCGCCGACGGCTTCGGCCAGGGCCGCATCTTCGCTGACGGGGATAAAGGCCCCGCTCAGGCCGCCCACGGAGCTGGAGGCGAACAGCCCACCTTTTTTCACCGCATCGTTGAGCATGGCAATGGCCGCGGTGGACCCCGGGGCGCCGACCCGGCTGATCCCCAGCGTCTTGATGATCTCGCCCACGCTGTCGCCCACGTCCGGCGTGGGGGCCAGCGACAGGTCCACGATACCAAAGGCCACGCCCATTTCCGCGGCCACTTCCCGGCCGATCAGCTCGCCGGCCCGCGTCACCCGGAAGCTGGTGATCTTGATCTCTTCGGCCAGGTCCCCCAGGGTGAGTTTCTCGTCGATGGCCAGGCGTCGCTTCAGGGCACTGCCCACCACGCCAGGCCCGGAGACGCCGATGTTGACCGTGGCTTCAGGCTCACCGGCGCCCATGTAGGCCCCGGCCATGAAGGGATTGTCCTCGGGGATGTTGGCGAACACGACCAGCTTGGCACACCCGAATCCGCGCCGCGCCGCTGTTGCCCGGGCGATCCTCACGATCACCTCGCCCATCTGGCCCACGGCGTCCATGTTGATGCCGGCCTTGCGCGAGGCCACGTTGATCGACGCGCAGACCTTTTCCGTCTGGGAGAGCACTTCGGGCAGCGAATGCATCACCACCGCGTCGGCCGGCGTAATCCCCTTGTGGACCAACGCCGTGAACCCGCCCACGAAATCGACCCCACACTGGTTGGCCGCGGCGTCCAGCGTGCAGGCCACCTGGACAGCCGCCCCATGACCGTGGCCGGCCAGAAGCGTGGAGATGGGCGTAATGGCCAGCCGCTTGTTGGTCACCGGAATGCCGTACTTCGCCCCGACCCGGTCACAGACCTCCACCAGCCGGCTGGCCCGCGATGTGATCTTGCTCTGAAGCTTCCGGCAGAGATGGTCCACGCTGGGAGCCGCACAATCGTCCACGTTCAACGCCAAAGTGACCGCCCGCACGTCCAGATGCTCGGCATGGAGCATTTCGATCGTGCTCAGGATCTCGTCCGTACGCAACATGCTACTTCACCCTACACCATGCTTCCCGTGAGGCCCCGCGTCGGAAACCTGCAAACCGCCCGAAGACCCTGGCCGCCGGCCGCCGTCACCCCGAGCCGGTTGTGACGCCCCCTGCGCTGCCGTCGCCCCGCCGATCACCGCTTCCCGGACGGCAGGGCCATCAACCGCAGCTGGTTGGTCGCCACGAATACGTTCTCGTGCTGCAGTTTCACCGTGAAACCCAGCTCGGCCCCCATCTGCTCCAGATCCGCCTGGAGCATGCGGATGTCCCAGCAGGTGGGCACCTCCAACTGGCCGATCAACACAAACTCATCCCCGCTGCGGTCGCCGTATAAATCCACGATGTTGATGTCCTTGCCCGCAAGATACTGACTGAAACGCCGCACAATCCCCGGCTGGTCGCGACCGAAGGCGGTGATCACAAACCGGTCCACAGGCCCGTGAACCGTCTCCTCCGGGGGAAACCAGCGCCGCGCGAGCACCTGGAACTCCGAACCCGACGCCCCGGAGCAACGGACCCGCTCCACCAGCTGTCCCGCGTCCATCTGCTCCGGCACGCTCACGATCATGATCAACGTAAAATACCCGCGCAGCACGGTCTGGCTGCACGCGTCGATATTTCCCCCCAGGGATTCCACCGCCCCGGTCACCGCGGCCACAATGCCCGGGTGATCGTCCGACATGACGTTCAAGACGTACGCATGTTTGTATCGATTCATCGCAGCAGGAGGCACCCTCTTCGCTGTCCACGCAATCCAGACCCACCTGTGCCCGGCCAATGGGCCGACACGGCCAACAGACGCGAAACCAAGCGCCAAACCGAGATTCTCCCAGATCCCGGTCCGCCCGGCAATTTCCTGGCACCCCACCCGTTCGGTCAACAACGGGCGCAGCCCGCCCCCAGGACGAGAGCCCCGTGGCTCTCATGCCGGTGGCGAGCCATTCGCCCAACCTGCGGGTACAACCGACCGAGCCACGGAAGTCTGCCTGATTCGCCCCCACGGTCCCCGCCCCAGGCGCCGCCGGACGGCGGAAAAGTGGCACCGCTCCGCTAAAGTAACAGCTGTGGTAGAATTTGCAAAGGCGGCCAATGGGCGCCCATGCCCTGGGCTGGGGGAAAGGTCGTAGGGCAAGCGTCCTCGCTTGGCCGGAACATGAGGATACGTCTGTTGGTGCAGTTTGGGCGGCTGAATCTGGGCAAGCGGGATGAGCGGGGACGCTTGTCCTACGAGACTCGCTGACCTTTTTCACCGCCCCAATGCGACCCGGGGGCCACGACTCGGGAACCTGAAGGCATGTGGGTTGGACTTGCCTCGCTGCTGCGCCACTTGTGAGAATGGGCCGTCGTCACCGCGTCCGACCCGAGGCGTGATGACCCCCCGGGTTGTGGCCTCAGGGGCGCGACAGTTCGACTGCAATCTGCCTACGACCGACCGATGGAAAAGTCGCCGCTTCCCGCGCTGTTTGGTACCCACGCTCGCCGCCTCCGCCATCTGCTGCTGCACACAATCCTCCACGTCGATGACCCACCCCATCGATTGGCCCTCGGGGTGGCCATAGGAATGTTTATGGCTTTCACGCCCATGGTCGGGCTTCAGACCGTTCTGGTCCTGCTTTTTACGTGGCTACTCAGGGCCAATAAGGTCGTTGGCCTCCCACTTGTCTGGATAACCAACCCGGCAACAATAGTCCCCATCTACTATACGTGTTATGTCATCGGGCGCGTGGTCCTGGGGGGAGAGGCCATCGGCAGCCAATGGTGGTCTGAAATGGCTCACCCTCCCAGCGGGTGGATCACTATGTTCCGGTTTTACTGGTCCCGCTTGCTCGAGGTGGCCGAGCCCCTTTGGGCTGGATGCCTGCTGGTGTCGTCCGTCGTGGGCTTGCTTTCCTACGTGGCCGTCTACAGCGTGGTCCGCTGGTACCGCCGGCGTGGCCGGTCGGGTTCGGCTGGGTGAGTTCCGATCGTTGCCATGGTTTGCGTGGCTGGGTTGGTCGGGGAAATGGTTGGGGAAATGATGCCTGGAGGATGTCTGTGCTGGAGACTTTGAGTTTCCTGGGACAGTTCGTCTTGAGGCCGCGGGTGGTGGGTGCCGTGGCACCCAGTTCTCGGGCGCTGGCACGGACGATGGCCGAATGGATCAGCTGGCCCGAGGTGGCCGTGGTCGTGGAATACGGACCGGGCACAGGGGTGTTCACCCAGGAGATCTTGAACCGCATGCGGCCTGGCACGCGCGTGATTGCCGTGGAGGTGAACCCTGGATTCGCCAGTCGCTTGGCGGTGCGCTTTCCTGCCGTTCGCGTACATCGAGACAGCGTCCAAAACATCCGGGCCATTTGCGAGCGGGAGGGGATCGGGGCGGTGGACGCCATCGTCTCGGGGCTACCCTGGGCATCGTTCAGCGGTCAGTACCAGCGGGAGTTGCTCCAGGCCACCTGTTCGGTGCTCCGCCCCGGCGGCCAATTCACCTCGTTCGCCTATTTGCAGGGGCTCCTGATGCCCTCGGGCCGGCGTTTCCGCGGGCAATTGGGGCGTTATTTCAGATCGATCCAGACCAGCCGGGTGGTCTGGAAGAACATCCCGCCGGCCTTCGCCTACCGCTGCCGCCGGTAGGTTCGTCACCTTGCTTCCGGTCGGTGGAGAGGCTACGTTGAGTTGTGCGCAACTTGGCTGTGACCCCCTGGACCCCTGCCACGGGCCATGGGCGTACTGCCTTGCCCCTTCCCATTGGAGGATGGCCGAATGATTGATGTGGCCCAGATCGTCGCTCTGCATCAGGAAATGGTCCGCCGCTGGCACCAGCAGGAGGCTCCGGACAACCCTTACAATGGGTTCCTGGGGCTGGTTTGCGATCAGCATGCCAAGAACTACCTGTTGTGGCATGAGGAAGATGTCGCTCGCAGCCCCGACGTGGGCGACGCCCGAGTTGCCGCAGTCAAACGCAACATCGACCGCTATAATCAGCAGCGGAACGATCTGGTCGAGCAGATCGACGTGACCCTGATCCAGGGTCTGCGGCAGGCGGGTGTGGAGCCGGCCCCGGATGCCAAGCTGAACACAGAAACTCCGGGCAGTGCCATCGACCGGCTCTCGGTTTTGGCCATCCGTATGTACCATCTCCAGGAGCAGGCTGAGCGATCCGATGCGGACGCGCAGCATCGGGAAAAGGCCCGAGAGCGGTTGGCCATCTGCCGGCAGCAGCACGCCGACCTGTCCACTGCGCTGGCCGAACTGCTGGAAGACATCTTCGCCGGCCGCAAGCGAATGAAGGTTTACCGCCAGTTCAAGATGTACAACGATCCGACGATGAACCCCTGGTTGTACAAGGCTGCGGCCAAGAGGGAATCGGGTGGACGGGGGTGATCGGGGGCTCTTGCCGAGGCTGGAGACAGGAGGATCGTGGGGGATCAGCGGCTCCGTTGCGTCTCCTCCCGCGGGGCGGGCTCTGTGGCCTGCCACGCCACCAGGGCCACGCCCATTTGGAACAGGCCGACCACGACGGGGTGCAGGCTGGGGCGACGCGGTACCGGGGGAGGCTGGAGCCAGACGGCCGGCTCCCAGCCCTGTCGCGTTCGTCGCCAGACGATGCCGGGGGGCCCGTGGCCAGCGGGGTTCGAGCTGGGCCACGGCAGCTGCGAAGCGGCCCATCCAATCCCCAGCAGTAAAACCACCAGGCCGACGATTAGCCGCATGAGGTGCTCCTGATCCGACGGTTCTCTTGGAGGCTGCCGGCACGGGGCCTTCCGGACGGGGGCGTGGTCGGCGATCCATGCCCGAAGGTTTCCTGGAGACTGCCGGCACCCCAGGCCGATTCCGTTGGAGGGGGCCAGATGCAAGCCCCGTTCCGGCGGAGAGGTTGGCTGGCGGGTCGATATCGCAACTGCTGGGAACTAAACACGTTGCGGCGGGTTCGTTTTGCCCGGATATTCCATGGGCCGTTGTGTTTTCGCCACGGTGGGGCCGGGAGACGTTGTCCGGCGGCCACGCCGATGGGCCCCGCACAACCGGCCCGCGGAGCACGCCGATTTCTGCCCGGGCCGTTTGCTCCCCTGCTTCTCGTGACGTAAGGTTGAAAGTGGTGGGGCAAGGGCCGTCGTGCATCATCGTGGTCGCACCCATGGGGTTGGTAGGGAGATGGCAAACCTCAATTTCCCTGTCCTGGACCTGGACAAGATCCTTTCTCAAGCACAACTTCCGGCGTTGCCGCAAAGCGCCATTCGGCTGTTGGAGCTGTCCCAGGATCCCAAGAACGGACCGCCGGAATTCGCCCTGGCCATTGAAACGGACCCGGGCCTGGCGGGCCAAGTGCTGCGCTTCGTCAATTCCTCGTACTTTGGTTTCGCCAAAGAGATTTCCAGCGTACGGTTGGCCATCACGCTGGTGGGGATCCGCACGATCAAGAACTTCGTGCTCTGGAGTGCGGTGTTCAGCCTGATGCCCAATCCCAAATGCGGGCCTTTCGAGTTGAAGAACCTGTGGCAGGATTCCCTTCGCCGTGCCCTGTTCGCCCGGTCGGTGGGCAGGCTTTTGGGGATGAGCGACGCCGACGAGCTCTTTTCCGCCGGTTTGCTGCAGGACATGGCCGTGCCGGTGCTGGCCAAAGAGGCGCCGGAGGCGTACGCCAAATTGCTGGAGGCCCGCCAGCGGGGGCCGGTGCGGCTTTCCGAGCTCGAACAGCACTTGTTCGGCTGGACCCACGCCCGGGCCGGCTGCATCCTGGCGCGGCACTGGAACCTGCCCGACAGCATCGCCGATCTGATCGACAACCACTTGGAGATCGACCGTTTGGTCGAAGATCCCACCGCGGCGCCGTGCGAGATGGCCGTGGCCTCTTCAGCCCTGCTGCCTTCCACCCGTGATCGGCGGTGGAACGAATGCCCGCGGCTGGAAAAGTGTTACCAGCAGGCCACAGGGGGCCAAGCCCCGGCACTGGGCGAACTGCTGGCCCAGATCGACGCCGAGTTCGCTGAGTTCGCCCCGCTGCTGAAAGTGTCCACGGCAGTCAAGACGCTGGGCGAAGCCTATCAGGAAGTGACGGCCGCAGCCGGTTGAACACACGGGCACGCCGGTTATCAATCGGACGGCGCCGCTGTGGCGCGCCTTCTGTTCATGCGTAGCTCGCCCCTTGCCGGACCGACAGGAAAGCTGTACTTTGGGCTTGGTAGCCAGCGGACCGGGCGGGTGTGTGCGCGGGGTGTGTTTCGGTCAGCCAAGTCATGTTGGGCCACGAATACTACCTGAGATTGGCCCTCCGTGAA